>JANNEL010000300.1:0-5473 GCA_031378595.1 Alphaproteobacteria bacterium | reverse complement strand
CCATAATCCGGCTCGGGCTGCTTTCACGCGAATTGAGGGCCGGTGCGGTTTCGCGTCGGCCCTATTTCAGTCCATCGTGATGCGGGGCGCCGTGCGCGGGTCACCGGCGTCGAGTTTTGCGGCGACGCGTGCCGCGAGTTCGATGAAGGCCTTGGCTTGCGGACTGTTTGGCTCGCGCGCGGTGATTGGGGTGCCGCCGTCCGAGGTTTCGCGGATAGCGATGTGAAGCGGGATCTCGCCCAAGAAATCGGTGCCGAGCTTCGCTGCCGTTTCGCGCGCACCGCCATGGCCGAAGATGTGGCTCTCGTGGCCGCAGTTCGGGCAAATGAACATCGACATGTTTTCGACGATGCCGAAGATCGGTACGTGAACTTGCTTGAACATCGACAGACCTCGGCGCGCATCGATCAATGCGATGTCCTGCGGCGTCGAGACGATGATGGCGCCGGCCAGCGGAACGCGCTGCGTCAGTGTCAGTTGGGCGTCGCCCGTGCCGGGCGGCATGTCCACGACGAGCACGTCGAGGGGCGCCCATTCGACGTCGTAGATAAGCTGGGTCAGTGCGGTCATCACCATCGGCCCGCGCCAAACCATCGCTCGATCTTCGTCGATCAGCGACCCGATTGAGATCGCTTTCAGCCCCCAGGCTTGCATCGGTTGCAGGATTTTCCCGTCCTTCGAGGTCGGCTTGCCGGTGAGGCCGAGCATGCGAGGGATCGAGGGGCCGTAAATGTCGGCGTCGAGCAGCCCGACTTTGCGGCCAAGCTGATGCAGGGCGATGGCCAGATTGACCGCGACCGTCGACTTCCCGACGCCGCCTTTGCCGCTTGCAACCGCGATGACCGATTTGACGCCGACGGGACCTTGACGGTCGGCGGAGCCTGCACGGCCTGTTTGGGTGGGGGGCGGGGCCCTGTGAGCGGTTAGGACTGCAGTCACAGAGCGTGCACCTTTCAGGCCTAAGGCCGCCTTTTCGCAAGCGAGACGCAACGGTTCTTTGGTGCGGCCCTCTTCGGCTGCAACCTCGAGTGCGAAAGAGATGTGCCCGTCTTTGACCTGCAACCCCTGGATCATCCCAAGTGCAACAACGTCCTTATTTCGTGCGGGATCGACGACCGACTTCAATGCCGCCAGAACGTCGTCAGGCGTGAGGTTCGACATTCGAAAAACTCTGTTGTTTCCTAGCCCTTGACGCGATTTCGAGACGCTCCACATAGCAGGTTGATCGTGTTCTGCGATCTGTTGCGGTGACGCGTTGCGCTGAGTGGCATTAGGAACTTATAAACCCGGCCTAACGGTACATCCAATGTGGTGTGTTTCGCGTGATTCGTAAGGGATGTGTCCTTGTTTGCGTACGGTGAGTTTGAGCGCCCGGCCGCCTTGGCACGACCCGTTTTCTGACGGGATGAGAGGACGGCATGCCTTGGAACGATAATAAGGGCGGCGGCGGGTGGAACCCCGGTGGCGGCGGTCGCGGACCGTGGGGGCAAGGGCCCTCGAATGGTGGCGGCGGTGGCCGCGGCCCGAACATGCGCCCACCGGATCTCGATGAGGTCTTCAAGCGGGCGCGTGATTGGCTGAAAACGATGTTTCCGAACCAGCCCCCGGGCGGGATGATGCTCGCTGGGATCGGCGGCTTCATCCTGTTGATGTGGATTTGGACAGGCATCTACGTCATTCAGCAGACCGAAGTCGGCGTTATCCTGCGTTTCGGGAAAGCAGTCGGTGTGCTTCAGCCGGGGCTTCATTGGCGCTTACCGCAGCCGATCGAGGTCGTGATCCGTCAAGACATTCGCCAGCGGCAAATTCATATCGGCTTCACCGAAGATCCCGACACGCGTGCGACGTCTAATGTCCCGGGCGAAAGCCTGATGTTGACCGGCGATGAAAACATCGTCGACACAGATTTTACTGTGCAATGGCGCGTTCGCGATGCGGCGGAGTTCAGCCTGAACGTCGCCGAGGGCGAGGAAAACGTGAAGGCCGTCGCCGAGAGCGCGATGCGCGAGGCGGCGGGTCAATCGCGCTACGACGTGATGTTGGCGCCCGGCCGCGCTTCGATCGAAACCCGCGTGCAACAAATCATGCAGGCGACGCTGGATTTCTACAAAGCCGGTGTTTCGATCGAGCGCGTGAACATCCGTCAGGTCAACCCGCCGCCCCAGGTTCTGGACGCGGCGCGCGACGTGCAGGCGGCGCGTCAGGACAAGATTCGCAAGCGCAACCAGGCGGCGCAGTATCTCAACACGGTCGTTCCGAAGGCGCGCGGCGAAGCATCGAAGATTGTTCAGGACGCCGAAGCTTATAAGCAACAGCAAATCACAGAGGCGACCGGTGAGGCGAAGCGGTTCATCTCGATCCTCGATCAGTACCAGAACGCGAAAGAGGTGACGCGCGAGCGCATGTTCCTCGAAACCATGCAACGCGTGTTGGGATCGACGAACAAGATCATCCTGCAGACGAACGGCAACGCGCCGGTGATGCCGTATCTGCCGCTGCCGGAGTTGCGCCGGACACAGCCTGAGACGGGAGCCACACCATGAACCGCAATTCCGTCATCGGCCTTGCTGTCGCCGCGGTGCTGTTTCTTCTCTATATGAGCGTGATCGTCGTCGATCAGCGCCAGCAGGCTGTCGTGTTGCAGTTCGGCGAACTCGCGCGAGCGCCTATTCGCGAGCCGGGCTTAGCCCTCATCATTCCGTTTCTCCAAAACGTGCGCGTGTTCGACAAGCGCATCCTTCCGCTCGAGACCGAAGCGGAAGAAGTCATCATCTCAGAAAATAAGCGAATCGTCGTCGACTCGTTCGTTCGGTACCGGATCTTCGATCCGGTCAAATACATCCGCGCTGCCGCGAGTGATGAGGCAGCGAGGCAGCGTCTGATCTCGCTCTTGAACTCCAGCCTGCGCGGTGTTCTGGGTCAGCGAACCTTGTTGGACATGTTGTCGGGCGAGCGTGAGGAGCTCATGCACTTGATCCGCGACTCTATGCAAAAGAGCTCGCGCGATCTCGGCATCGAGATCGTCGACGTCCGTATCCGGCGTGCCGATCTTCCGTCGCAGAACCAAGAATCGGTGTTCCAGCGCATGCAGGCCGAACGGAAGCAGGAAGCGGAGAAATACCGTGCTGAGGGCGACGAAGAGGCCCAGCAGATCACATCCGGCGCCGACAAACAGGTGACGATCATCCGCGCGGACGCCACGCAAAAGTCCGATATCCTGCGTGGTGAGGGCGACGCCGAGCGCAACCGGATCCTGGGCGACGCGTATGGGCGCGATTCGGAGTTCTTCCAGTTCTACCGAAGCCTGCGCGCGTACGAAGGGGCGTTGAGCGGCAACAACACCACGATGGTGATCACACCGGACAGCCCGTTCTTCAAATATTTTCGCAAGGGTCAGACCGGGCGCTGATCGTCGTCCTCGTAAACCCATTCTTTACCACGCGGCCCCGATCACTTGATCGGCGCCGTTTGCGTTCGGCGCCGTTTCCACGAGGGGTCTCTTGGTCAGATCGTTTTTCGCCTTAGTGGCGGTGTTGTGGTTTGTATCCGCTCAGGCTTCTGCGAAGCCCGTCCCGGACGGATTTTCCGCGCTCGTTGAGAAGCTGTCGCCGGGTGTCGTGAACATCGCGACCGAGCGGTCGGGCGAGACCGCTGACGCCAAGAATGGCATTGCGCCATCGCCGTCGGCTTGGGACGGACAGATGACGCGCGAGGCCGGCGAGCGGAGCGGGCGATCGTTGGGCTCGGGATTCGTGATCGATGCGGCGGGATTGATCGTGACGAACAATCACGTGATCGAGGGTGCCAAGGAGATTTACGTCGCGCTTCAGAACGGGCGGCGCCTGAAGGCGACGGTTGCGGGACGGGACGCGAAGACCGACATCGCGCTCTTACGTGTGCAGCCGACCAAGCCGCTCGTGGCACTTTCGTTCGGCAACTCGGACGACGCGAAGGCCGGCGATTGGGTGCTTGCGATCGGCAACCCATTCGGGTTGGGCGGCAGTGTGTCGGCCGGCATCATCAGCGCACGCAACCGGCAGCTCGATGCCGAGCTCTACGACGACTTCATTCAAACGGATGCCGCGATCAATCGCGGGAACTCCGGTGGGCCGCTGTTCGATATGGACGGCAAGGTCGTCGGCGTGAATTCGGCAATGCTGTCGCCATCGGGCGGGTCGATTGGGATCGGGTTCGCGATTCCTTCGAACACTGTTGCCACGATTGTGGCGCAGCTGCGCCAGCATGGGCGGGTACAGCGCGGGTGGATCGGCGCGAATGTCGACGATCTGGACGACGAAGGGGCCGGGGTCCGCGTCGAGCACGTGACGCCAGGAGGCCCCGCAGCCGCCGCTGGGCTTAAGCTCGGTGACGTGGTCCGGCGGATCAATGCCGCGCCTGTCAGGGACTCACGGATGATGCAAAGGCTGGTGGTCGAGGCGCAGGTGGGCCAGTTGCTGGTGTTTGACCTGGCCCGCGGGGGCCGGGCTGTTGCGGCGAGCGTCCGGGTCGCGCGCCGGAAAGAAAACGGCACGCGCTGAGAGGCATTTCGCACATGCGGAATCCTGGGTTTGTTAGGTTGCAACGGCTCAATTTCCTTTCGTTTTTCGGCCGTTGAAGGCATAGGGGGCGCTCAATATAGTCCGCCGCACTTTGGCGCCTTGCGTCGCGCCGGGGAGGAACTATCGCCATGGGCGTTGCACTACCTGCCGATTACCGGCCGTCCGACGACGAGCCGTTCATGAACGAACGCCAGCGCGAATATTTCCGGCAGCGCCTGTTGCGATGGAAAGACGACATCCTTCGCGAGTCGAAAGAGACGCTGCAAACGCTGGCCAGCGACTCCGTTCCGCATGCCGATTTGGCCGACCGCGCTTCAAGCGAGGCCGAGCGCGCGAACGAACTTCGTGCACGCGACCGGCAGCGCAAGCTGATCTCGAAGATCGATTCGGCCCTTCGGCGGATCGAGGAAGGCACCTACGGGTTTTGCGAAGACACGGGCGATCCCATCAGTCTGCGCCGGCTCGAGGCGCGGCCGATCGCGACGCTGAGCATTGAAGCGCAGGAACGGCACGAACGGCGCGAGAAGGTCTATCGCGACGACTAGCGTGCTTAGACGCTGTGCTGAAAGTCCAAGCCCAAATCCAAGCACTTCGCCGAGTGCGTAATCGCGCCCGATGAGATGATATCGACGCCGGTGGCCGCGATAGCGGCGATCGTGTCGGCGGTGACGTTGCCTGAAGCTTCGAGCACGGCGCGGCCGGCGGTTCGCTCGACGGCTTTGCGCAGTTGGTCCGGCTTCATGTTGTCGAGCAGGATCGAGTTCGCGCCGAGTTCCAGCGCCTTGTCGAGTTGGTCGAGGCTGTCCACTTCGACTTCGATGTGCACCATGTGGCCGGCGTGGGCTCGAGCTGCCTTGATCGCGTTCGCGATGCCGCCGGCGGCAACGATATGGTTGTCCTTGATCAGGATGCCG
>JANNEL010000281.1:0-4564 GCA_031378595.1 Alphaproteobacteria bacterium | reverse complement strand
GGCTCAAGAAGCTCGACGTGCTCGTCAACAATGCGGGCGCGATGTTTATGAAGCGCGAACTGACCGAGGACGGCATCGAGCGCACGTTCGCGCTCAATCACCTGGGTTATTTCCTGCTGACGCACGAATTGCTGGGTCTGTTGAAGGCGTCCGCGCCGGCTCGGATCGTGACGGTCGCCTCGGCCGCGCATCAGGGTGCGAAGCTCGACATGGCTGATCTGCAGAACGCGAAGAACTACTCGGGCTTTCGCGTTTACGGGCAATCGAAGCTCGCGAACATCTACTTCACCTACGAGTTGGCGCGTCGGCTTCAGGGTACGAACGTGACCGCGAATTGCTTGCACCCCGGCTTCGTTGCGTCGCGGTTCGGGAACAACACGGGCGGCGTGTTCCGCTTGCTGATCGGCTGGGCGAAGATGGTGGCCGCGATCTCGGAAGACAACGGGGCGAAGACGAGCGTGTATCTGGCGAGTTCGCCCGAGGTTCAGGGTGTCACCGGCAAGTACTTCGACAAGTGCGCGGCTGTACCTTCGTCGGCGGTGTCGAATGACGTCGACATCTCGCGCGCTTTGTGGCGCGAGAGCGAGCGGTTGACGGGGATCGCTTAGCCTTCGAACAGGCTCCAGCCGCCGCGGCCGGTGATGCCGCGGAGCATGAGGTAGCTCAGCAGGCCGATCGGTCCGACCAGGAACGTCAGCAGCAGCGAGGGGGCGACGATGAACTGGTTCAGGCCGACGCGCTGTGCATCGCGGGCGATCCAGGCGCCGACGAACAGGTCGAAGACGATGTAGTGCGCCCAGCCGGCGACGACCGCTTCCTTGACCGAAAACGTTTTCATCAGCGCGTCGAGGGATGCGAAGCCCGCGCCTTCCGGCATGTGCACGACGCCGCCCATGACGTTCGCGAGCAGCCAGGTGTAGGTCACGCCCAAGACGATTGGGGCTAGGACCGAGTGGACCAACGTGTCGGTGATCTTCAAGAACGGCACGAAGATGATCAGCGCCCAGAACGGCATCACGCCGTAGTTCAGGGCGAGGTACAGATCGTCGGCGGAGATCGTTGGCATCATCGTGCGGCTCGAACGCTGGTGAGCCGCGATGATAGCGCGTGCGCGAATCGGCCGCAAAATCGCTTGCGGTTTAGGCTTAACCGAAGCGGCGTTTCAGCCAGGAAATGATAACGCGGTTCAGTTCTTCGGGCTGCTCGGCCTGGGTCCAGTGGCCGCAATTCTTGATCAGGTGCTTCTCAAGGTCGGGGACGAACGTCTCCATCCCATCGGCCATCGAGGGGCGGAGCACGATGTCGTTTTCGGCCATGACCATGAGGCAGGGGACGTCGACCTTTTGCAGGCCGCCTTCGGTCGTCTGCCAGTTGCGGGTGAAGTTGCGGTACCAGTTGATGCCGCCGGTGAAGCCGGTGCGCGTGAACGCCTTCGCGTAGAGGTCGAGTTCTTCCGGCGTCAGCAGCACTTTGCCGGGCCATAAGGTTTCGTCGAGTTCGAGCGCACGCACGAGGGCGAGGTTTCGTTCTTCGGCCGGGCGCTTCTCGAACTCTTCGATGGTCATGCCGGACTTGCGGTAGAAAAGGCGCAGCGTCTTGGCAACGTCTTTGCCTAAGATCGCGTCAGCAACGCCCGGCTTTTGGAAGAAGACGATGTACATGTCCTCGCCGAAGGCCGCGCGCATGAGTGCGATGGGGTCCATTGGCGCGCGCGGCATGAAAGGCGTGTTGACGCCGATGACGCCTGCAACGCGCGTCGGGTGCAAAAGCGGCATCTGCCAGGTGACGAAGCCGCCCCAATCGTGGCCGATGAAGACGGCCTTCTCGATCTTCATCGCATCGAGCAGGCCGACCATGTCGCCAGTCAGGTGGTGGATGTCGTAAGCCTCGATCGGGGCGGGGCGATCGGTCAGGCCGTAGCCGCGCTGATCGGGCGCGATGGCGTGGAAGCCGGCTGCGGCGATCGCCGGGATTTGGTGGCGCCAGGAATAGGCGAGTTCAGGGAAGCCGTGGCACATGACGACGGGTACGCCTTTGCCTTCGTCGTACACCGCCATGCGGATGCCGTTGGTTTCGACGTAGCGCGGCGCGTTCCAATTGATCGTCATCGTTTCTCTCACGCGGTTTTGAGGCCGAGGGCGGCCAGCATTTCTTTGCGGTTCGGCCCGAGCTTCGGCGGATAGAGTTTCTTCGACTTCGGTGTGAGCCATGTGCCAAGCACGCGCAAGACGACCGCCGGCTGCGTCAGCCAGGCGGTCGGCATAGCCAGCATATGGAAGCCCCTCATGATCGCGCGGAGCACATCGAGATTCTCGCGGGTTGCAGGACCAACGGCGTCTTCGGCGAAGCTTTTGATCAGGCGGGCTTTCAGGCGCGGCTTGTAGGTCGGATCCTGTTCGTTTTTCGCGCGCCGGATTGCGCCCAGATCCTGCTTCATCAGCGCGTCCCAGAACGGGCGCAGTGCCTTGCGGCTGCGCTTGTCGAAGGCGATCGCCTGTTCGCGCGGGTCGTTGGTCTCGTTCATGATGTCGCCCAGGATGTGCGCGTGCATGACGGCTTGCGAACAGCCGCGGCCGTAGAGCGGGTTCGTGCGGATGGCGCTGTCGCCGACTGCGAAGAAGTTCAAGAGCACCGGCTCGCCCGCTTTCACGAAGTGGCGCCAGACATTGTGCAGGTTGCCCATGCCGAAAACTTTCGTCACGGGTTCGGCACGCGCGGGTTCGATCCAACGCGCGGCGCCGGGGATGCGATTGCAGATCGCGTCGAACGTCGCCGGGTTCAAGGTGGCCACGCGGAGTTCGGATTCGATTTCGGGGACCGCTAGTGTGATCGAGAAGTGCCGGTTGTCGGCGGCGAACACGCCGTACTTGATGTAGCCGAGGTCGCCGGCGCCTGGGACCATGTCGCGCGGCGGTTCGTCTTGGCCGTCGCGCAGGCGGTAGTGGCGCGTGAAGTAAAGGATGCCGGCCGGGCTCTTTTCTTCGTCGATCGTGATGCCCCGTTCGCGCAGCCAATCTGTCAGGACTGTGGTGCGGCCGCAGGCGTCGATGACGGCGGTGGCGGTGAGGTCTTCCGGTTCGCCACCGTCGCGCTCGATGCGAACGCCTTTGACGGTCGGGATCGGCGTCGTCTTGTCGAGGATCAGATCGCGCACGATCGTGCTGGTCAGGAAGCGCACGCCGGGGAGTGTTTCGACATAGGCGCGGATCGTGTGTTCCAATGTCGTGCGGCGGGAGAATAGGAACGCTAAGTCGCGGTCGCCGTCGGCGGCCACGTATTTATGCTGCAAGGCGACGGGGAGGCTTGTCTCGAAGTCGACTTCTCGGGCGCCGGCTTTGTGCAGCATGTCGTGCAAACGCGGATGCCGGTCGCGGATCAGCGTCACCAAGCACCCTAAGAACACGTGGCTGTGGCGCAGCTGGGTGACGCCTTTGCGTTCCCAGGTGTCGAACGCGGTCTCGACATTCGGTGGCGGAGGCGGGTCGCGATCGACGACCACGATTTCGCGGTCCTCGCGGGCGAGCGCCATGGCGGCGCCTAAGCCGGCAATACCGGCACCGACGACCACGATGCGGTCGGGCATGAACTCATCCTTGATACGAATAGCGGTTCGCGTAGATGTAGCGGATCGGGCAGGCGTGTCGAGGGCTCGTTGCGGACGCTGCGGAAACGCGGTCAAAACGCGTCAGCTTTATGACAGGAAGTTGAGTTGATTTCGGGTCTGGCGGGCCGTTGCCTCGGCAAGCCAATGGAGGGGACGATGCGGCGGGTGATTCTGATTGGGCTTTGGCTTTCGAGTTCGGCGTTTGCGGCTGCGGACGATACGGTTCGCTACGCGCTCACGCCGGTGCTCGCGAAGGGCAAGCTTGAAGCGGCCGCGATCACGATGCGCTTTAGAGGCGATGCGGACGGCGAGACCGTGTTGCAACTGCCGGACTCGTGGGGCGGGAAGTCCAAGCTTTACGAAGGCGTCCAAGACCTGAAGGTCTCAGGCGACGGCGTGACGGTCGCCGAGACGGGACCTGGAACGCGCACGATCAAACACGCGCCAGGGACGGATCTCACCGTGCGGTATCGCGTCGTGCAGAATTGGGCGGGCGAACCCTCTGCCTCCGGTACGAACGAGTACCGGCCAGTCATTCAACCGGACTATTTTCATTTGATCGGCAACGCAATTTTTGCCAAACCGGTGCGCGGCGACGGCAGCGAGACCGACCCGACGCCCGCCTCATTTTCGTTGGAAGGCCTGCCGCGCCGTTGGGCTTTCGCCTCCGATCTCGATCATGGCGCGATGGGGCGGAGCGGGTGATCACGTACAAACCGGAGGGCTCCAAGCGCGTCACGCTGCAGGAGTTCACGCTGAAGGCGGGGCTTGGCGAGACAAGCGCAAGGCGTGTGTGGCGCGGCTTGGCGGAGGCTATCCCAAAGCGTGAAGGACAAGGGAAGTCGTGGGTGGTCCGCCTTCGCGGACCATGACAGATATTTTGAGCTCTGCTTCACTTGACGCGTTGCAGGTTCGCCGCTCCCAACTCCCATAGCTGTCATGGTCCGCGAAGGCGGACCA
>JANNEL010000236.1:0-2001 GCA_031378595.1 Alphaproteobacteria bacterium | reverse complement strand
GTCCGCTCTTGCCGAACTCGTCGCGCGCAGCGTGTTGGGAGAGTTACAAAGAGCGGACGAGGACGTCCGCGGTCCCAGGGAAGCCCGGCCATGACGAAGTTTTTTGAATTTGAAGGACTGGAGAGACACAATGAAGCTTGTGACATTCACTGAAGGAAACGCCACCCGCGTCGGCATCGCCGTCAACGGCGGCATCGTCGACTTGAAGAAGGCCGACGCCGACCTGCCGCGCGACATGATCGGCTTGATGGCCCAATGGCCCACCGTTCGCGGCGCCGTCGAACGCGCGGCGGCACGCAAAGCGGACTTCGCACAAAGCGCCGTGAAGCTCGAAGCGCCGATCCCGCGCCCGGGAAAAATCCTGGCGATCGGCCTCAACTACGCCGACCACATCGCCGAAAGCGGCAAGAAGACGCCGGAAGAGCAAGTCTGGTTCGCCAAGATGCCGACTTCGACGAACGCACCGTTCGCCGATGTGCAGCTGCCGAAGGCAGCGCACATGCTCGACTACGAAGCCGAACTCGTCGTCGTCATCGGCAAGAAGTGCAAGCACGTGCCGAAAGACAAAGTGCACGAGGTCATCTTCGGCTACGCCGTCGGCAACGACGTCACAGCCCGCGACTGGCAGTTCAAGACCCCGCAGTGGATTCTGGGCAAAAGCTTCGACACGCACGCCCCATTCGGCCCGTGGATCGTCACATCCGACGAAATCGGCGACCCGCACACGCTAGGCATTCGCGCCTTCGTGAACGGCGAGAAGCGCCAAGACTCGAACACGAAGAACCTCGTCTTCAACATCTTCGATCAAATCGCGCACGTCAGCCAAGCGATGACGCTCGAACCCGGCGACATCATCTTCACCGGTACCCCAGGCGGCGTCGGCGTCGCCATGAAGCCGCCGAAGTTCCTCAAAGCCGGCGACGTCACCCGCATCGAAATCGACAAGATCGGCGCGATCGAAGCGACGGTGGTCGCCGAACCATGATCGAAACGGACGTCCTGATCGCAGGTTATGGCCCCGTCGGCGAAACGCTTGCGTGCCTGCTTGGCAAGGCCCGCGTGAAGGCGCTCGTGGTCGAGCGCGATCGCGAGGTCTATCGCTTCCCCCGCGCCGCGCATTTCGATCACGAGATCATGCGCATCTGGCAAAAACTCGGCATCGCCGAAGCTGTGCTGCCGTGGACGCGGCAGATGTACGAATACGAATTCCGCAACGCCGCCGGCGACGTCCTACTGCGCTTCGATCAACGCGGGGTCGAAGCACCCTCCGGCTGGGCGCCGAGCTACATGTTCCACCAACCGGCTCTCGAAGAAGCGCTGCGCAAACGCGTGGAAGACTTCCGGAGCATCGACGTCCGCCTCGGCACGTCGCTGAAGTCGATCGACACCAACACCGCCGAAGGCGTCACAGCGACGATTTCCGCAGACGGCAAAGACGAACAAGTCCGCGCCAAATTCCTCATCGGCTGCGACGGCGGCAGCAGCTTCACCCGCCGCCAGATCGACGGCGAACTGTTCGACTACGGCTTCGACGAACCCTGGCTCGTCATTGACACGGTGGCGAAAGACGAAGAGGGCCTACCGCCGTTCGGCATCCAATCCTGCGACCCGAAGCGCCCAACGACCGTGATGCCGATGTCGCCGCTCCGCCGCCGTTGGGAGTTCATGCTGAAGCCGGACGAGACCCCGGAAGCAATGCTCGACGACGCCAAGATCGCAGAGCTGCTAACGCCCTGGGTCAAACCCGGGCAAGTCGAACTCGTCCGCAAAGCCGTCTACCGTTTCCACGGCCTCGTCGCGAAGACGTGGCGCAACACTTCCGTCCTGCTCGCCGGCGACGCCGCGCACCAGATGCCGCCCTTCATGGGCCAAGGCATGTGCTCCGGCATCCGCGACGCCGACAACCTCGCCTGGAAACTGATCGCCGTCCTGCGCGGCCTAGCGAGCACGTCGCTGCTCGACACTTACCAGCAAGAACGCGAGCCGCACGCGCGCTTCATT
>JANNEL010000207.1:0-1686 GCA_031378595.1 Alphaproteobacteria bacterium | reverse complement strand
GCGCGCCTTACGCTGAACGTTTGCGTGAAAACCGCGCCGCCTCCGCCGCACTCGCCGCAATCACCGCGGCCGTCGTCGGCGTGATCCTAAATCTCGCTATCTGGTTCGCGCTTCACGTCGTCTTCGCGAAAGTCGAAATGCAGAACTGGGGGCCGCTGCATGTAGAGGTTCCCGATCCAGCATCGGTCGACCCGGTCGCACTCGCCATCGCGGCAGCAGCGCTGCTCGCACTGCTGCGCTTCAAGGCACCGATCTTGGCCCTTCTTGGTGCGAGCGCCGCCTTAGGGCTCATCGCCAAGGCGTTACTTGCGTGACCGCAAACGCCGAATGAGCCACCACAATCCGCCGACGACAATAAGAGAGCCGGCAAAGATCAGCCCGAAATTGATCCACATCCGACCGCCCGGCCGGTCGACCTTGCGCGACCAATAGGTCCCCTTCGCTTCGCCGGGCTTCGCCAAAGCAAACGCGACGAAGCTATCTCCGGGCGCAATGCCTGCATCGCCGCGTCCGCCAGCCGCGATCACAACGTACTGACGCCCCTTCCACACATACGTCATCGGCGTGGCGGCACCTGCGGCCGGAAGCCGGCCCTGCCAAACTTCCTCACCGCTCTTCGCATCGAAGGCGCGCAGATATTTGTCGAGCGTGGCACCGATGAACACCAGCCCACCTGCCGTCGCGACCGATCCGCCGATGCTGGGCGTTCCCCACTTGAAGGCGATGCTCAACGGCGCAAGTTCTTCCGTCGTGCCAAGCGTCTGCTCCCACTTCACCTTCCCGCTCTTCAGATCAACCGCGGTCAGCACGCCCCACGGCGGCTGATTGCACGGCATACCGATGGGCGAGAGCAAAACCTCGCGGATCATGCCGAAGGGCGTGCCACGCTGGCGCGAGATTTCCTTGTCCGGAAACTTCTCGCGCAACGCATCGACATTGGCTGCCGGAACAAGCGTGATCCGGTGCATCGCACGCGACGTGTTCGCGTAGAGCGTCTGGCTCACGGGATCGATTGACACGCCGCCCCAATTCACGCCGCCGCCGGTGAACGGGAACATGATCGTCCCCTTCTCCGAGGGTGGCGTATAGATGCCCTCATTCCGCCCACCAGCGATCGCCTCGCGGCAAGCGGCACGGTCCCACGGCGTCACGCCGAAAGCGTCGTCAGCCGAAATCTTGGTCGGCACGAGCTGCGGGATATGCGTCGGAAATGGTTGCGTGGGCGAGAGAGGCTCACCCGCGACCGCCCCTTGCGGCACCGGACGTTCTTCGACCGGAAACACAGGCACGCCGGTGTCGCGGTCCAGCACGAATACGAAGCCCTGCTTCGTCGGTTGAATGACGACATCGCGCGGCTTGCCTTCGACATCGATCGTCGCAAGCGTCGGCTGTGCCGGATTGTCGTAATCCCAAATGTCGTGGTGCACGGTCTGAAACGCCCAGACGAGTTGACCCGTTTCGGCTTTCAGCGCCACCACCGAATTCGCGTGCTTATTGTCACCCGGCCGCAAGCCACCAAAGAAGTCCGGGCTCGCCGACGACGTCGGCATAAAGACGAGACCGCGCTCGACATCGATCGACATCGGTGCCCAAACATTCGCGTGGCCCACGTCTTTCCAACCATCGCCCCAGGTCGCGGTTGCCGGATCTTTCGCATCGCGCGGCACGGGATCCCAAGACCATTTC
>JANNEL010000174.1:0-3360 GCA_031378595.1 Alphaproteobacteria bacterium | reverse complement strand
AGCTGACCGTATCGTGCTCCCGGCAAACGTGTCGCCCGTGCACTACGACATCGCCGTCGTCCCCGACAGCGCGCATCTGGCGTTTAAGGGCACGGTGGCAATCGACCTCGACGTCGAAAAGCCGACACATGAAATCGCACTCAACGCCGCCGACCTAACGTTCGCCCGCGTGGCGCTGGACCGCGATGCCGATGCGCCGAAGATCGCGTTCGACGACAAGAACCAGACCGCGACCTTCACCTTCGCGAATGAACTAGAGCCAGGCCGCCACCGCCTAACAATCGACTACAGCGGCAAGATCTACCAACAAGCCTCAGGCCTTTTCGCGCTCGACTACAAGGCGGGCAAGCGCACGAAGCGCGCCCTGTTCACGCAATTCGAAAACTCGGACGCACGCCGCTTCGTCCCCTGCTGGGACGAACCGAACCGCAAGGCCACATTCGCGCTGACGGTCACCGTGCCAAGGCGCGACCTCGCCGTCTCGAACATGCCGGTGACCAAGATCCAACGTGCGGGCCGCGGCCTGAAGCGCGTACATTTCGCGACGTCGCCGAAAATGTCGTCATACCTTCTCTTCCTGTCGTCGGGCGACATGCAGCGCATCTCGCGCCGCGTCGGCAAGGTCAACGTCGGCGTCGTGGTGAAACGCGGCGATCACGCCCGTGCTCGCTACGCGCTCGAAGCGGCCATCAAGATCCTGCCGTACTACAATGACTATTTCGGCACGCCCTACCCGCTGCCGAAGCTCGACTTCATTGCCGGCCCCGGCTCCAGCCAATTCTTCGGCGCGATGGAGAACTGGGGCGCGATCTTCTATTTCGAGCGCGCGATCCTCGTCGATCCGCGCACGACGACGGAAAACGACCGCCGGCGCATCTTCAACGTCATCGCCCACGAAATGGCGCACCAATGGTTCGGCGACCTCGTCACCATGGACTGGTGGGACGACCTCTGGCTGAACGAAGGCTACGCGACCTGGATGGCGTTCAAGGCGAGCGACCGCTTCCACCCCGAATGGAGCGTGTTTCTCGACAAGATCGCTTCCAAAGACAGGGCGATGGACCGCGACGCACGCGTCGGCACCCACCCGGTCATCCAACCGATCCTCGATGTGAACCAGGCGTCCCAAGCCTTCGACTCGATCACCTATCAAAAAGGCTCCGCCGTCATCAGCATGATCGAAGACTACGTGGGCGAGAGCGCGTTCCGCGAAGGCGTTCGCAAATACATCGCGGCCCACGCCTATGGCAACGCAGTCACCGACGACCTCTGGCGCGAACTCGACAAGGTCGCAAACGCGCCGGTGTCCGAGATCGCGCACGATTTCACGCTGCAAGACGGCATCCCACTCATCCACGCGGAAGAAATCGCGCAGGGCCTTCGGCTCGAACAATCGCGCTTCGCCCTCGATGACTCCGGTCGCAAGTCGCACGACTGGCGCGTGCCCGTGATCGCGGCAAGCACCGGCAGCGCCAAACCTTGGCGCGGCGTCGTCACCGATGACGGCGACAAAGCTCCCGTCGACGCCAGCCAAGGCGCCGTCGTGAACGCAGGCCAAATGGGCTACTACCGCGTTCTCTACACGCCCGCGCTGTTCGCGAAAGTCGCGGGCCACTTCCGCGCCCACGCGCCCGCCGACCAACTCGGCCTTCTCTACGACGCCCGCATGCTCGGCTACTCCGGCGACATGCCGCTCTCGAACCTGCTCGCGCTCGCCAAGAACGCGACGCCGAAATTTCACCCGCAAGTCTTGAAGGTTCTCGCCGAACGCTTGGGCGCACTGGACGGTTTCTACAAAGACCTACCCACCCAAGATGCGTACCGCAACTTCGCCCGCAGCATCTTGGACCCGATCTTCGCCGACGTCGGCTGGACGGCGAAACGCAGCGAGCCGCCCGATCAACCGCTGCTGCGCGCGGCGCTCTTGGATGCACTCAGCCACTTGAACGACGACGGCGTGAAGCGCGAAACGAACCGGCGTTTCGCAATTCTCGTCGCGCATCCAAATCGGGTCAAGGCCGAAGAACGGCGCGCGGTCTTGGGCATCGCAGCTCGCCACGCAGACGCGGCCACATGGGACATGCTCGCAAAGCTCGCGAAGACCGCACCGACGAATGTGGACAAGGAACGCTACTACGCGCTCCTCGGCACCGCCGTTGATCCCGCACTCGCCGACCGCGCGCTTGACTTCGCGCTCAACGGTGACCTCGCCCCCACCTCGCGGCCGCTCATCGTCGAATCCGTGTCGGCAGAATTCCCCGAAAAGGCGTTCGACTTTGTCGTGAACCATCGCGACACCGTCATAAACTGGCTCGAACCCACAACACGCGACGAATACGTCGCCGACCTTCTCGCTGCCGGGCAAGAACAGCGCCTGATCGACAAGCTCAACGCTTACGCCGACAAATACATCCCGGCGACAGCTCGCCGCGCCGCCGAAGTGACCGCCGGACAAATCGCGTTCGCGATCAAGGTCCGCGAAAAGCGCCTGCCCGAAGCCGACAAGTGGATCGCTGGAGGCGGGTCCTAAGGGTCGCGCTACTCGTAACGCAGCGCATCGATCGGGTCGAGCCGGCTCGCGCGCAGAGCTGGGAAGAACCCGAACGCGACACCGATCACGGCTGGCACCGCAAAGCCGAACGCCAGCACCTCGGGATTGACGCGAAACGGAACCCCGACAAGAGCCGCAAGGCCGCCCGAGACGGCAAGCCCGAGCGCGATCCCCGCAATGCCGCCCAGAACGGACAGCGTCACCGCTTCGATCAAAAACTGCATCAAGATGTCGGGTGAGCGTGCGCCCACGGCGAGCCGAATGCCGATCTCCCGCGTGCGTTCCGTGACCGAGACCAGCATGATGTTCATGATCCCAATTCCACCGACGACCAGGCTAATCGCGGCCAGTCCCGCAACGGCGAGCGCAAGCTTCGCCGCAATCGACTCGGCGTCCTCGTAGGTGACATAGGTGCACAACTGCGGTCCCTGTCCGGTTGCCGCACCGAGCCACGGTGCATTCGTCGGTGCATCGTAATGACGCGTCATTGCCGGCAGATAACTGGTGACGATATTGCGATAACTCATTGCACCATCGCTCGCGACGATATTGCCGAACTGCACCGGCACACGTGGCTCGGTGACGACGCGATAACAGGTGCCATAGAAGCCGATGCCGACACCGAGTTTCGCAGCCGGCACACCGGTCGCGAGATAGTAGGCGATGCTGTGCGCGACCGAGGTCGGCGTGTTGCCGGCATTCCCGGACAGCGGCGAGCTGAACCAGCTGTGCCAACCGTCGTAGTCGTAACCCATGCCGTAACTCATCAGATTGAACTGGTCGAGCAGCGGTGACAGCGCGGTGTAGAA
>JANNEL010000367.1:0-1604 GCA_031378595.1 Alphaproteobacteria bacterium | reverse complement strand
GTCGCGGATCAGGCGCTTGTACAATTTGCCGGTCGGGTGGCGCGGCAGCTCGCGCTCGAAGTCGACCGAGCGCGGGCATTTGATCGCGGAGAGTTGCTGCTTGCAATATGCGATCAGCTCCTCAGCCAGCGCGGGCGCGGCGTCGGTCCAGTTCATAGGCTGAACCACGGCTTTGACTTCCTCGCCGAAATCCTCGTTCGGGACGCCGATCACGGCCACGTCCGCAACTTTGGGGTGGTTGATTAGTATGTTTTCGGCTTCTTGGGGATAGATGTTCACGCCGCCCGAGATGATCATGAAGGCCTTGCGGTCGGTCAGATAAAGGTAGCCGTCCTTGTCGACGTAGCCCACGTCGCCAAGCGTGGACCAGCCTTTGTCGTTGCGCGCCTCAGCCGTCTTCTTCGGGTCGTTGTGGTAGGAAAATTCCGGGCCGTTCGCGAAGTAGATGGTGCCTGGTTCGCCGGTCGGTACGTCGGTCCCGTCTTCGCCGACGATGTGGAGTTCGCCGAGCAGCGCTTTGCCGACGCTGCCCGGATGCGCGAGCCAGTCTTCGCTCGTGATGGCGCAGAAGCCGTTGCCTTCGGTGCCGGCGTAGTACTCGTAGATCACCGGTCCCCACCATTCGATCATCTGCTTCTTGACCGGCATGGGGCAGGGGGCGGCGGCGTGGATCGCGACTTTCATCGCGCTGACGTCGTATTTCTTTCGCGCGGCTTCCGGCAGTTTCAGCATGCGCACGAACATCGTGGGCACCCATTGGCTGTGCGTCGTTTTGTATTTGCCGATGAGACCCAGCGCTTGCTCGGGATCGAAATGTTCCATCACGACCGTCGTGCCGCCAAAGCCGTGCACCGTCATGTTGTAGCGCAAAGGGGCTGCGTGATAGAGCGGCGCCGGCGAGAGATAGGTCGTGTTCTCGTCGAACCGGTAGAGCATCTTCGCCAGCATCATCAGCGGGTTTGCTTGACCGAGCGCGCCACCTGCGAGCGCGCGCTTCACGCCTTTCGGCCGGCCCGTGGTGCCCGAGGAATAGAGCATGTCGGCGCCCGGCGTTTCGTCGGCCACCGGCGTCGTCGGCATAGGGCGCAACGCGTCCTCGGCGCTGTCGTAGCCCGGCATCGTGCCGCCCAGCATGAGCTTCTTCACGCCCGGCATCTTGGTGCCGAGTTCGCGGGCGACGTCGCCCATCGCCTCCGAGGTGATGAAGATTTTCGCGCCGCAGTCTTTGACGATGTATTCGATCTCGCCCGCGGTCAGGCGCGAGGACATACAGGTGAAATAGAGACCCGAACGCTGCGCCGCCCAGCAGAGCGGCAAGTAATGGACGTTGTTCTCCATGAAGATCGCGATGCCGTCGCCGGTTACGAGGCCCAGCTTGCGGAACAGCTGCGCGCCTTGGTTGGAGCGTTCGTCGAGCTGGCGGTACGTTACGGTTTCCCCGCTCGCCGCCATGATGAAGGCAGGCTTGTCCGGCTGCGTCTTCGCGTGGAGGGAAGGATGCATGGGCGGTTCCTCGGCGGGGCTTTATTTTGCTGACGTACAGATATGGCCATCGCGCGGTGTCGTCCAGCCGCACATTTCACATCCATCTTGGAGTGCAAAAT
>JANNEL010000064.1:0-1717 GCA_031378595.1 Alphaproteobacteria bacterium | reverse complement strand
GATCGGCGGGTTACGCCTTTCGTAACACGGATATGAACACGTCGCAGTTTATGTATTTCAGCGTCACCAACACGAGCACGTCGTCTGCGATTGGCGTCTCGGACGGCGATTTTGGTTTCGTGGGACGCGTGGATGCGAATGTCAGCCTGGCACTGACCGACCGGATTTCGGTCGCAGCGGTTGGCAGCTACGTTAGCGATAGCCTGGTGCCGACGCTTGTGGCCCCCGACTACGTCGCAGGTACACCCGCGACATTCCGGTTCGAGACTGAGTCGAGCACGAGCTACGGCTTGCGCTTGCTCACGCGCTGGTAGGCGCAAACGAACTAGCGATTTTAGGGCGCCCGGTGGGCGCCCTTTTTCGTCGGCAGCGACCAACTCTCCATCGGGGTCAACGACGAACTGTTTTGGCTCCGGCAATGAACGCCCCACCACCTCTTCGTTTGGTAGCTCGCGGTGCTTGTGCATGCGCTGACGGATTGTTCGGCTCGGTGCGGCGATCCCGACGCCGGTGACAGGATAAACTTCCTAACGGCGCCGCAGACCAATCCGTAGGTTGCAGCACGCATTGCGATACACGCGATGTACTCGAAACTCGCCGTGAAGTTTTTCCCTTCAGTTGCGAATTGCACGTTCCGCTAAGCAGACAACGTGATTTTCCTCACATAATTTGACCCTTCAAGAATCTGCGAATCGTAACCAAGCAGATCGGTCAAATGGGGTCTCATGTCCGGTAAAATTTCCACACGCGTTTGTGAAATCGATTGGCGCCGCCGCCTGCTGACGTCGGCGGCGATGTTGGCGTTGTCTTCGACCGTCTTTGCGGCCGGTGCGGCTGCGGACGATCCGATGCCGCCAGCCGGCGAACCGGCACCCGCGGAAGAAGTCGGCGCACCGCCGATGGCTGTGGAAAAGGTGGTCGTGACCGCCACACGGCGTGAAACTTCGCTGGTGAAGACACCGGTCGCCGTCACAGCACTCAGCGGCAAGCAGCTTGAGGCGGCGGAGGTCGAGAATATCGAAGACCTGATGGCGCTGGTGCCGTCGCTTGTCATTACGAATAGCGGCCATCCGTTCTCGTACACGACCCGCATTCGCGGCATCGGCACGCAAGGCGAAAACCCCGGTTTGGAAGCTGCGGTCGGCACGTTCATCGACGGCGTCTATCGCAGCCGCCCCGGCGTCGCGATGAGCGATCTTGGGGAGGTTGA
Organism: Alphaproteobacteria bacterium; assembly: GCA_031378595.1. GTDB lineage: Bacteria > Pseudomonadota > Alphaproteobacteria > Micropepsales > Micropepsaceae > SZUA-430. The sequence goes on along the minus strand of JANNEL010000064.1, from coordinate 507 downwards.
GCGCGTCGAAGTCTTACGCGGGCCGCAAGGCACTCTGTTCGGCCGTAACACATCGGCCGGTCTGATCAACGTCATCACGAAAAAGCCGACGTGGGTGAACGAAATGTTCGCTGAGGTCACCGGCGGCTCATACGATCTGCTGGCGGCCCGTGCGGGCTTCAACGCGGTCATCGCCCCGGACCAACTCGCGGTGCGGTTCTCCGGCGTGCGGCAGGAGCGTGAGGGTTACATCGACGTAAACCCAGGCCGGCCGGACGCTTACGACGGCAACGCGACCAGCTTCTTCGGCGGCCGCGGACAGTTGCTGTGGCAGCCGACTCAGGACGTGAGCTTGCGTATTGCCGGCGACTACGCGGAGCGCAAAGACGAATGCTGCTCGGCAGTAACAGTGTTCAACGGCGGTAATGGGCGCGCTGCCGCGAATACGTCAGGGCCGGAGATCATCAATACTCTCGAAGCACCTTTTGCCGGCAAGGCGACGTCGAACCAGGTCGATGAATTGATCGC
>JANNEL010000062.1:0-6366 GCA_031378595.1 Alphaproteobacteria bacterium | reverse complement strand
ATCCGGATTCCGGCCGCCTGTTGCGGGCTCGTCGGTATGAAGGTGACGCAGTATCGCGTGCCGCAAGGGCCGCAACATGACTCGGGCCTCGGCCACGGTTATGGCGTGCACCATGTCGTGTCGCGCACGGTTCGCGACTCGGCTGCGATGCTCGATTGCGTCGACGCGCCCGAAGCAGATTCGCCCTACGCCATGCCGCCGAAGACGCGGCCGTTCTTGCAGGAGGTTTCAACCGCGCCGGGCCGCTTGCGGATCGCGTTCACCGACGAGACGCCGAGCGGCAAGCCGATTGAACCGGAGATCGCGGCTCTCTTGCGCGCGACGGCGAAGCAGCTTGAGGCGCTGGGCCACCACGTCGAGGAGCGCGGGCTTGGCATCAACTATCGCAAGCTCTACGCGGCCAGCAGTGCGGTCTTGGGTGCAAACTTTGCGAACTCCATGCGCGAGCGCGTCGCGCGGATTGGGCGGGAGCCCGCGCCGAACGAACTTGAGGCGCTGACCTGGCGCAACTGGAAGGGCGGCGAGAAGATTTCGGGCGCCGATACCATGCGCGGGTGGCAGACGCTGAAGGCGATGACGCGCGATATATTCCGCGTGTTCACGACGATCGACGTTTTGCTCACGCCGGTGTTGTCGACGTCGGTGCCGAAGGTGGGCTTCATCGATCCCGTGCGTCTTGAGCCGCGCGATGTAGACCAGCGCCAGGCGCAGACATTCGGCTTCACGCCGCCGTTCAACATGACGGGTCAGCCGTCGCTCTCGCTGCCGCTCGCGCAGTCCGCGAACGGGCTTCCGGTCGGCATGATGTTCACCGCCAAGTGGGGCGACGAGGCGACGCTCTACCGTCTCGCCGGCCAACTCGAGCAGGCGCACCCGTGGATCGCCCGCAAACCCGGCGTCTGGAACTAAGGTTCGCCGGGGAAGCTGTCGACGAATTGGATCGAGACGTCGGGGAAGGAGTCGACGTATTCGATCGTGAAGTCGGGGAAGCTCGTTACCCACATCCATTTGCCGCACGCATCGGGGAAGCTTTTCACGACCTGGACTTTCAGGTCGGGGAAGCTCGACACGCGTTGGACGTGGAAGTCGGGGAAGCTTTTGACCACCTGAACTTTGCCAAACAACTGTTTGCCGTTCAGCGTGCAGGCGGTGAGCTTGGTTCCGGCGGTTGCGGGGCCGAGGGCTGCGGCAATGGCTGCCAGCAACGCGAATTTGATCGCCGCTCTCCAGGTGTTCATTTTGCCGCCCTACCGTTTCACGCCTCGAGCGTATAGCAATACCGGCCTCATGACCAAGAACGCCCCCGCCCCTTCCCCGCCGCCCGACGAGAGCGGTGTGCGTGCGGCCGTGTCGCGTGCCGAGAAGGCCTGGAACGCCGCCAACGCCGCCGCGTTTGCCGCGTGCATGGCGGAGGACGTCGATGTCGTCGGGCTGCTCGGCGAGCGGTATCACGGGCGCGACGTGGTGGAGCTTGGGCATCGGCATATTTTCGAGACGATTTATCGGGACTCCAAAGTTCAGTATGCGATCGAACAGTTGCGGTTTTTGCGCGCCGATGTGGCGAGCGTGATTTTGCATCAGAAAATGCGCTCTCACCTCGCGGCGCACGTCGTGATATCGACCGCGCGCCAGCGCCAGATTTCGGACGAGATGCACGAGAGCGAAGCGCGCGCGACGCTGACGCTGGTTCGCGAGGGCCGGTCGTGGCTGATCGCGTCGTTCCACAACACCGCCGTTGCTTCCACCGTGACGGGGCGGCCATGACGAAGCCAATTCACGTCGTCGGCGGCGGCTTGGCCGGCAGCGAAGCGGCTTGGCAGATCGCGCGGAGCGGTGTGCCGGTCGTGCTGCACGAAATGCGGCCCACGAAGATGACGGCGGCGCACACCGGCGAGAACTTGGCGGAGCTCGTCTGTTCGAACTCGTTTCGCTCCGACGATTGGGAGAACAACGCCGTCGGTTTGTTGCACGAAGAGATGCGCCGCGCAGGCTCTCTGATCATGAAGGCCGGCGATGCGCATAAGGTGCCGGCCGGCGGTGCGCTGGCCGTCGATCGCGTCGGTTTTTCGGCTGCGGTTCAGGCGGCGCTTGAGGCGGAGCCCTTGGTCACGATCGAGCGGGCGGAAGTTGCGGGTTTGCCGCCGGACGCGTGGGACAGCGTCATTATTGCGACCGGGCCGCTGACCTCTGCGCCGCTCGCCACCGCCGTCGGTCAGCTGACGGGCGAGGACTCGCTCGCCTTTTTCGATGCGATTGCACCGATCGTGCACAAGGAGTCAATCGATCTTTCGCGGGCTTGGTTCCAGTCGCGTTATGACAAGGGCGACGGGGCGGATTACATCAACTGCCCGATGGACGAAGCGCAGTATCGCGCGTTCGTGGCGGCGCTGATCGAAGGCGAGAAGAGCGACTTCAAAGAGTGGGAGAAGGACACGCCCTATTTCGAGGCGTGCCTGCCGATCGAGGTGATGGCGGAGCGTGGGGCGGAGACGCTGCGCTTCGGGCCGATGAAGCCGGTGGGCCTCACCGATCCGCACACAGGCGGCCGCGCCTATGCGGTGGTGCAGCTTCGCCAGGACAACGCGCTCGGCACGCTTTACAACATGGTCGGCTTTCAGACGAAGCTGAAGCATGGCGCGCAAACGCGGATCTTCAAGACGATCCCGGGGCTTGAGGACGCGCAGTTTGCGCGGCTCGGCGGCTTGCACCGGAATACGTTCATCAACTCGCCGAAGCTGCTCGACGAGAAGCTGCGGTTAAAGCAGATGCCGCGTCTGCGCTTTGCGGGGCAGATGACGGGCGTCGAGGGTTACGTGGAGAGTGCCGCGATCGGGCTTCTTGCCGGCCGGTTCGCCGCGGCTGAGCGGCGGCTCACCACGCTGAGCGCGCCGCCGCGTACGACTGCGCTCGGCGCGCTGCTCGCGCACATCACGGGCGGTGCCGATGCGAAGACGTTTCAGCCGATGAACATCAACTACGGCCTGTTGCCGGAATTGCCGCCGCCGCCCGGCGTGAAGGGCCGCGACCGCGGTCGCGCGAAGAAGCAGTTGATGTCGCGGCGTGCGATCGAAGATGTGGACGCCTGGCTTGGCCGCAGCCGCGAGGCCGCTGCGGAGTAAGTGCTCACGACGCTGATTTCGGCGGCCTCCGGCCGTGCACGTTGAAGTTGCGGCGAAATCACGAAAATCGAATCCGTTAGATGCGTTTGCACGGCTGATTTCCGCGGCTTTATCCGTTTGGTATACGTTAGGAATCCGTTTGCGATCCGTATGGTGGCGAAGGCTCGAACCGCAGATTTCCGGCTTTGGCATCGCGCGGCGCCACAACCGTGACGCGAGCGTGCAAGCTCACTGTCTGATCAAGGTCTCAGCAGGTTCAAGTCGCAGCCGCGCATCGTTTTCGGATGCGGGAAAGTGCGCCAAGCTGGTCGCGCCTGGGTGAGAACGAATATAGAACAAAATCTCGGCAAAAGTCAAGCGCGAATTCACTCTGTCCCTGCTATTCCGCCACCAACGTCGTGGCCAGACTTGATCGGGCGTCCCAGGGCCAGTGCCAAGGCCGGACGAAAATATCTCTGCCGTTTGCGTTGGCTAGCAACCGTAGAAAGGCCCGCCGTGGCAACCGCCATAGAAGCTGTTGATCGGCGGCGTCGGTGGGGCTCCGGGGCCGACGCTGCGCGCGTAGTCCCGTGATCTTGCGATGTCCCCATCGACGCGATCTTCAAGTTTGCTCGAGCCGCCCATATCGCTCATGAACGCGCGTATGACCGCAGACGTAGCCTCTGCTTCGCGGCGGATCGCCTCTGATTTGGCACGCGCACGCGCGATCGATACTTCGTTCTTCTTGCGCTCCTGCGGCGTCATGAGATCGGCAAATGTGTTCAAGGGGCAGAAATAGTTCACCGCATCGATCTCGAACTCGAGGAGACCGCGCGCCCGCGCGCCGCGGTATGCCTTACGGCACCAATAGATCTGCATCCCTGGGTTCTTGAACCCGTCGTCATACACGTAGGCCAAGGCCGACATGCCCTGTACGTCACCCAAGTCTGCCGCGCGCCCGAAGAATAGGCGCGCGTACTCCCAGTCGCCGGCGGCTGCCTTTCGCTGACCGCGACCGAGCAACGTTGCGACATCCGTGATCGTCAGTTCCGAGATCCCCAAGCGAATCTCGTTCTGCATCGAATAATCGCGTTGACGGATTTGCCGCTGCTCGGCTTCACGGTACCAAGCGAGTGCAAGCCCATAGTCGGGAAATACGCCTTGCCCGAAAGCCCAAATGAAACCGACTTGCACCGCATACTTGACCGTATGAGGTGCGGCCGTCGGCGTGACGACGTCTTTGGTTACAACTTGTCTAGGCACGACCAGGGACGGCTGTGACGAAGGTTGCGCGGGGCCGGACGCCGTCGCCACAGTCTGCGGCATGACCCGCGTGTCGCTGCAGTTGAGCGGGATCCTTCCAAACTGAAAGGTCAAATCCGCCCATCGGTCGCCGAAGGCCCGCTTAGAAGGGATTGTCATTCTCGCCTTCAGCCGCGGCGTCAGCGACGAAGGTGCCGGAACCGCCGCATACTGAATGAATATCGCTTGGCCGACTTTCCGTTCGTCCGGCCGATAGACGCGCGTGTCGCCGACAAAGGGGCCGCTGCGCATAGTTTTCCACCGATTCCCGTTGGAGTCGATGGCAGCACTGCCCATCCAATCGTCGCTCCACTTATAAGGCTCACGAACGCGCGGCTGAACCTCATAGTCGAGCACCCAATAGGCGCGGACGTCGGACGAAACGATGCCCTGGAAACCGGAAACGCTCAGCGGGCGATCGGTGAGACGCGCATTTGTTATCCGCAGGGCGGCCCAACTCTCGAGATCGACGCGCGCATTGCACGCCGGGAGCATCGACTGGCCGGTAGCTACTGTCGTGGGTGCATCGGCGCCTACCAATCGCCAGTCGCTGTCGCGCGACGCGCTGGCCAAAACGCGGGGCTGCTCGCCTGGACCTGCTGTGTAAAAGTCGATTCGTTGCGCGGCAGGGCACTCGATGCTCAGAGCAATCCGAACGGTGCCGACGAAACGCTGAAAGGCGCTGTCCGAAAGACTTGGAGTTCTGCCTTGCGAATCCCAAACGCGCACGCGCGCGACTGGCCCGCACCAACCTGAGCCAAATCCTTCGGCGCTGAAACTAGCGTCGCGCGCCAGCGTGCCTGCGTTCGCGACCCCCGCCACCAACGCAACGACGAACAAGAATGGTGTGAGCAACGATTGCATCAGACCGGCGACCAAGATCCATCCCCATTTCTGCAGGCTTGGACGTTGTACGTCTCGACGCGGCCGTCCGACAACTGCACGGTTTGCACGACCGTTCTGCACTCTTGGCCGGGATGGGCCGCTGCAACTTGGGGATCTGGCTGGTGAACTTCTACCTGGCCACTCGTTCCCGCCTCGTTGTTGTTCCAACTTTGGTTCGAACCGGTCTGCAATGCGTCGCTCGTGGCGTTGGCGGCTCGCTCTTGCGACTGGCAGTCAAGCTCGCGGCCGATTTCCGATCCGATCCAACCGCCAATCGCACCGCCAAGTATCGTCGCAAACACACGTCCTGTCCCACGGCCGAACTTGTTCCCAATCACGGCGCCGCCGATCGTACCAAGGACACCGCCTATCTCGCTGCCGTGCCCTTCACAACGGCGCTCCTGCGGCGGGTATTGGTCAGCAGTTGCCGTAGGTGACAACTCGATCGCAAGCAGCAGTAACAGCATGGTCGCAACAGGGCGCATTGGTTCCTCCTCTCGGAATAGGTCCAAGCTCGCACGGTCGTTGTAGCGAGTCACGATGCGGCGTTTTTCTTGCGGCAGTTGTTCGGCATATCCATGATATCAACGGCCATCATTCGAACGGTAGCTCGAATTTCTCGTGTCGATTGCACCGAATCTCTCGACGGCTGTCCATGATCGGTGCGATCAGCCACGAGCCGGAATCAAGAATCTGGGGACAGACTCTGGGGACACACGACAAACTCTCCGCGTGTTTCGCCGCCGCTGGCCCTCATCCCGCCTTCGCCACGTGGCCTCGGCGCGCACGCCGTCACGCCGCACTAAGGTGCGGGCCACGCCACCCCCTGCGCGCTTCGTGTGGGAGAAAGCGCAACGGGGTTGGGTGCGCCTGTCGTTAGCAACGCTTTTGCAGCGCTTCCCGCATCATCGCCACGGCTCCTTTGGCGTTGTGGTGGGCTGTGTCGATCACCACGTGCCGGCGGGTCCATGGTTCGTACTCGCGCGCCACGACTTCGTGCCACGTCGGGAGCTTGTGGCCGGGGATGTCGGCGCTGCGGGTTTCGATGCGGTGACGGTGTTGGGTTTGGTCGGTGCAGATG
>JANNEL010000039.1:0-2244 GCA_031378595.1 Alphaproteobacteria bacterium | reverse complement strand
CGATCAACTACCGGCTCGGCAATCTTGGTTTCTTGCGGCTCGCCGACATAACGAACGGGCGGATCGGGTCGACGGGAACGGAAGGACTTCAGGATCAGATCACAGCGCTCGGCTGGGTGCGCGATAACATCGCCGCGTTCGGCGGCGATCCCTCCAATGTCACGATCTTCGGCGAGAGCGCCGGCGGTATGTCGGTTGCGTGCTTGCTCGCAAGTCCTGCCGCGCGCGGGTTGTTCCACAAGGCGATTTGCCAGAGCGGCGGCGGACACATCGCGCGGCCGCGCGACCATGCGAACCGCGTGGCGGAGGCGTTCCTCAGACACCTGGGCGGTACGGCGAACGATCTGGAGCGCGCACCGGTCGAGGTGTTGCTCAAGGTGCAGGCCGATGTGGTGGTCGAGGTGGACACGCAGCACGATCCGCACAAGCTTGGGTCCATGGCGTTCCAGCCGGTGACCGACGGCAAAGTGTTGCCGCTCTCGCCGATCGAAGCGCTTCGGGGCGGGGCTGCAGCGGGCGTTCCTGTGATTGCGGGCTCGACGACGGAGGAATGGAAGCTTTGGACGGCTCTCGATCCGAAGTTTCACGACATGGACGAAGGTAAGCTCGAACGCTGGGCTTCGCGTCAGTTCGGCGCGGCGGCGCCGGCGCTGCTTGCGGCCGATCGCGACGGGTCGCCGTACGAGCGTTACGTGTCGATGCAAACCGATCGTGCGTTTCGCGAGCCGACGCTGAGGCTGCTTGGCGCGCAGAGCGCGGGAGCGCCGGTCTATGAGTATGTGTTCGATTGGCGGTCGCCGGCTATGGGTGGTGCGTTCGGAGCGTGCCATGCGTTGGAGCTCGGCTTCGTCTTTGGGACGTACGGTTTGCCCGGGGCCGACAATTTCTTCGGCAAAGGACCCGAGGCCGACGCGATCAGCCGCGCGATGATCGAGGCTTGGACGTCGTTTGCGCGTACCGGCACACCGACGGCGAAGGGCGTCGAGGCTTGGCCGCACTGGTCGACCGCGTCACCGGCCGCGATGGTGTTCGGTGCCGACTCGCGAGCGGCTCACGTGATCCGGTTCGAGTTGCCGCAGGCTTGGGCTGCCCTGCCCGATGCGATGGTTGGTCCTTAAACCGTCGGCGGCGCTAATTCTCGAGCATGACTTTGCATTGATGCGCGGGCTTGCGAAGCGCTTCGAATGCGGCCGGTAGTGCGTCGAGGTTAACAACGTCCGTGATCATGTGTTCGACGTCGACGCGGTCTTTCGCAATCATCTCAATCACATAATCGAAGTCGGCCGGACGGTAGCCGAGGACGAATTGCAGCGTGAGCTCTTTCACGATTCCGATGAGCGGCATGATCATGTCCATCTGCTGGCAGACACCGGCGACCACAATCTTTGCGTTGCGCGGCGCCATCATCATCGTTTCGTTGATGAGGCCGGGAGCACCTACACATTCGAAGATGATGTCCGGGCCTTTTCCGGCGATCGCTTCGACCTGCGGCATGAGGGCCTTGGACGGATCGACCGCATCGGTTGCGCCGAACCGTGCCGCCATCTTTGCGCGTAGCTCGGCCTTGTCGCTGACGATCACGTGGCGCGCGCCTAAGAATTTTGCCCAAAGCATGACCGAGAGACCCACGGGACCCGCGCCGATCACGAGCACCGTTGCGCCGCGCTGCATATTTGCCTTGTCCACGGCGTGCAGGCCGACGGCGAGCGGCTCAATCATCGCGCCTTCGTGGAAGTTCACGACGCTTGGCAGTTTGTGTGCGCCGGTCGCGCCGATGCGGACGTACTCGGCGTAGGCGCCGTGGCTTTGGCCGAGGCCGACGGAGATACCCTTCTCGCAAACGCCAAAGCCAGTGCCGGCGTTGCGGCATCCCGCGCACTCACCGCAATAGATATAGGGAAAACCTGCGACGCGATCGCCAACCTTCCAGTTGCCCTTCGCGGCGGCGCCCACTTCCATGACCTCGCCCGCGAACTCGTGACCCATCACGGCGCCCGAGGGCAGCGGTTGGATCGACGTTGCTTCCGTCATGTGGAGGTCGGAACCGCAGATCCCGCAGTTCTTTACCTTCAGGATCAGGTCGGTCGGGCCGCATTCCGGATTCGCTACGGCTTCAATCGCAAGCGGCATTCCTGTTCCCTTGAAGACGGCGGCGCGCATGGATTCCTCGTCTGTTGTCAATGTCGTGGTCGGCTGACAGTATGTCAGGCGAAACGACATTGTCATCGAAGGAAATTTCGCATG
>JANNEL010000020.1:0-1582 GCA_031378595.1 Alphaproteobacteria bacterium | reverse complement strand
AACTTGTTGGGAGTGGTCCAATCGATCACGATGAATTCGTTTCCCCAGTCCGAGGAACGGGCCACGTATTTGGCCCGCCTGCAATCGCTGTCGCGCACATACGCTTCGCTCAACGCGGGTGCGTTCGAGGGTGCGGCGATGGCCGTGATCGTCGCCAACGAGGTCGGCGCGTTTTCGAGCCGCGCCGACATCTCGGGGCCCGACCTGCTGCTGAGAGACAAGGCTACCCAAACGATGGCATTGGTCGTGCACGAGCTGTCAACCAACGCCGTCAAATACGGCGCCTGGTCGAATCCGGATGGAAGGGTCGCCATAGACTGGACGATCGACCTGAGCGCTGACGAACCGCGCCTCGTGTTCAGTTGGCAGGAGCGTGGCGGCCCCAGGGTTGCCCCGCCGGCGAAGCGGGGATTCGGCTCCACAATCACCGTCAAAGTCGTGACGATGGAGTTCGGAGCGGCGCCGGAGGAATCTTTCGCGGACCCGGGGTATCGTTACAGCTTCTCGGTACCGCTTGCCGCGGTGCAGTTGCGCTCACGGCTGCTGAACGAGCATCTTCGCGCTTGACGCGCACGGAGCTATTTAATGGCACAAGGCAACGCTGGGAGACGACGGGTTCTAATTGTTGAGGACGAGGCGCTCATTGCGCTCGACATAGAATCCACGCTTAGCGCCGCCGGTTTCGAAGTTGTCGGGCATGCGCCCACGCTCGCCGCGGCAATTGCCGCCGCAAAGACCGAGGCCATCGACGCCGCGATTCTCGATGTCAGCCTGGCACGGCAACAAGTGTGGCCGGCTGCGAAGATTTTGGTCGAACGCGGCATTCCAATTTTGTTCCTGACAGGCTTTGCGAACGAACCGTTTCCGCCACCGTTCGACACCGCGTCTAAGCTTGAGAAGCCTTGCCCGCTGGAGGTTCTTGTCGCGCGGCTTACCGCGCTTTTTCCAACATAATTTGGGCGCGTCACAGAACCCTGCGTGCGCGCTTCGCGACTCTCCCGGGGCATGTGACATATCGTTGTTTCCATAGGGAACGCGCACTCATGAAAACCTTGACCACCACGTGCTGCATCGCCGGCGGGGGACCCGCGGGGTTGATGCTTGGGCTGCTTCTCGCGCGGGCTGGGGTCGATGTGATCGTGCTTGAGAAGCACGCCGATTTCTTGCGCGATTTTCGCGGCGACACGATCCATCCCTCGACCTTGGAGGTCATGCACGAGCTTGGGCTGCTCGACGAACTCCTGCGCCGTCCGCATCAGGAGACGCGCCAGATCGCGGCGCAAGTCGGCGACACGCGCTACATCGCTGCCGACTTTTCGCATTTGCCGACGCGCTGCAAATTCGTCGCCTTCATGCCGCAATGGGAGTTTCTCGACTTCATCGCTTTGCACGCAAAGCGCCGCGCGAATTTCCGCCTGTTGATGGAATGCGAGGCGACCGGCCTCATCGAACGCAACGGCCGCGTCGCCGGCGTGCGGGCGCGCATGGGAGGGGAAGATGTCGAGATCGCGGCTACCCTCACCGTCGCCGCGGACGGCCGGCATTCGGTGCTGCGCCACGCGGCGGGGCTCGAGGTGATCGA
>JANNEL010000004.1:0-3827 GCA_031378595.1 Alphaproteobacteria bacterium | reverse complement strand
ACAGCTACATCGACACCGCGAAGATCGACCAGCTGGGCTTGAAACCGTTCGAGGCCGATCTCGCGCGCGTCGCCGGCTTGAAGACGTATGAAGACGTCGCGGCCTTCATCGGCGATCCAAGCATCGCCACGAACTCGCCCGTCGGCTGGGGCATCGGCCTCGATGAAAAGAACCCCGACCGATACGCGGTCAACGTCGCGCAAGCGGGCCTCGGCATGCCGGACCGCGACTACTACCTGAAGCCGGATCAAAAGTTCGCTGAGACGCGTGGTGCCTACAAAGCATACATCGCCAAGATGCTGGGCATGGTCAACTACGCCGACGCGGCCGGCTGGGCCGACAAGATCATGGCGCTCGAAACGAAGATCGCCGAGATCCAATGGCCGATCGAAAAGCTGCGCGACCGCGACGCGAACTACAACGCCAAGAGCCGCGCCGAACTGAAGGCGTTCGCGCCGGAGTTCCCGTGGGATGCGGGCCTCGCCTCAAGCGGCCTGCAGAACCAAGACTTCTTCGTCGTCGGTTCGCCGCAGCCCGTGCAGGCGTTGGCAAAACTCTTCCGCGCAACACCCGTCGACCTGTGGAAGGCCTACCTCACGTTCCACTATGTGAACGGCGAGGCCGACATCATGCCGGCCGCGTTCGACGATGCCTCGTTCGCCTTCAACGGCACGGTGTTGACGGGCCAGCCGCAGAAGCGCGAGCGCTGGAAACGCGCGACCACCGCACTGTCCGGCGCCCCGTTCTTGGCGCCGATGGGTGAGGCCGTGGGCCAACTCTACGTGAAGCGCCACTTCTCGCCGCAAGCAAAGGCCGAAGTGTTGAAGATCGTGAACAATCTGCTCGCGTCCTATCGCGCGCGGATCGCAACGCTCGAATGGATGTCGCCCGAGACACGCCAAGTCGCGATGCGCAAAGCCGAGAAGGTTCGTATCAAGATCGCTTACCCCGATCGCTGGCGCGACTATTCGAAGCTCGACATCAAGGCAGGCGACGCGTTCGGCAACCGCAAGCGCGCCGCCATGTGGGATACCCAGCGTCAAGTCGTGCGCATGAACCAGAAGACCGACAAGGACGAATGGGGCATGTCGCCGCAAACGGTGAACGCCTACTACAATCCGACCTGGAACGAGATCGTGTTCCCGGCCGCGATCCTGCAAGCGCCGTTCTTCGACGTGAACGCAGATCCCGCCGTCAACTACGGCGCGATCGGCGGCGTCATCGGCCACGAAATGGGTCACGGCTACGACGACCAAGGTGCCAAGTCGGATGAAAACGGCGTCCTTCATTCCTGGTGGAAGAAGGAAGACGAAGACCGCTTCGGCACGAAGGTAAAGGCGCTTGCCGCGCAGTACTCGGCGTTCGAACCGCTGCCGGGCTTGCACGTGAACGGTGACTTCACGTCGGGCGAAAACATCGGCGACCTCGGCGGCCTGACCGTCGGCCTGCACGCCTACAAGCTCTCGCTGAACGGCAAGACCGCACCCACGCTCGACGGCTTCACGCCGGAACAGCGCGTGTTCTTAGGCTGGTGCCAAGTCTGGCGCTCGAACCAGCGCGAAGCCGCACTCCGCAACCAAGTAACGAGCAACGTGCACTCGCCCGCGCAGTACCGCTGCAACGGCGTCGTCCGCAACGTCGACGCTTGGTACGACGCGTTCGGTGTCAAGGAAGGCGACAAGCTCTACCTCAAGCCGGAAGACCGCGTACACATCTGGTAAGCGCGAGAGCGAAGCGAATACGAGGGGCGCCCAAGTGGCGCCCCTTTTTCCTTCTTCCTGGGACACCGGGCGTCCTCGCCCGCACTTTATTCTTCACCTTCCTAAGGCGGGCAAGGACGCACGACAGCCGGCCGCGTGGCCGAACGAGCGGGATCTCGACCAAGCGTGACGCCGATCGAGCGCGATGGACTGAGCTGATTTTCTAGGGTTCAACAATTGGGGAAAACCCGATTTCCCCGGGCACGGCATCCAGCTTCGCAAGTTGATGGAACTGATGCCCGAGAGCACAGTCTCGCCGCTCTCATCGGAGGCTCCATGCCGTCGCGCCAGCCACGCCCTCGCCTGCCCAAAGCCCAACGCGTCAGGTCACGAGACGCCTCTCTTGATGATGCAATGGCGGAGATTGTTCAATCGCTTGTCCGCGGTGATGGCGGACCTGAGGACGTGCTCCAGGGCTTCTTCGCCGAGGGCCGGCGCGTGGAACCGCGCGACGAGCACATCGGCGCCTGGCTCTCGATGTTGTCGTCGATTTTGAACGATCTCAGGCTATCGGCGAACGGGGGCAACACTGGGTCCGCTCGGATCCTACGCGACGTTCAAGCCACGCTCGATGCCGAAATCGAAAAGGGCGGCTTCGAACCGGGCATCCTTTTGCTCGTTGCCGGAGCGTTCACGCATGCGGGCCTCAACCCCGGACCAGCGCTGCAGAACGCGATGGTGTCCGTGATGCACGCGATCCCCCCGCAACGGTTGCCCAATGACGCTGAGAGTAACCGCTTTCTCGAAGACCTCGCCGCCGAAGCGAAAAACGACCCCTTCCTCATTCACATGCAGCTTGAGGAGCTGGCGTCAGCCTTCCCGCCCGACTATCGCGCACCGATCGTCGCCGGGCTTGCGGGCAGTACCAACGTAGCGCTCCACGAGGCCGCCGTCGGATTCGCGATGTCGGCTGAGCGCGTCACGAGCGAGCACGCGCTTCAAGTGCTGGTCGAGAAAGCCGCGCAACATCCGCCTTCTGCAGTCACCGTCGCGCGCCTTGTTCGAATGAGACCCTGGCTCAGTGCGGAGCGGCGCGAGAAAATCGACGAAGCAGTGCGAGCGCTGCGTTCAAAGGCCCTGCCGCCGGTCGCCAATGAGCGGGCCGACACGCTCACGATGCTCGGCTCCGCCGGCGATGGCGCCGGTGCCAGCGGTCTCTACGCGATCGCGAAGCAGAACAGGCGGTTCATCTTGTGTTCGGTCCTGATCAAGGATCGGCTTGGCGTGGCCGACGCATTCGCCCACGCAAACCTCAGCCGCCGGGAACTCGATGGTTTGATGAGCCGCCTTGCGGGCGAGAGCGGCGCGATCCCGATATCGCGCACGCTGTTCGAACGGCGCTTGCGTGACGCGCTCGCGATCAACGTTACAAACGATGCCCCACCGCCGTTCGGCCTGTTGCAGGTTGCCGAAGTATTGGCGCTCGGCCAACTGCATCCGGAGGCAATCGACACGGCCGTGCTTGTCGAAAGCCTATTGGCTGACGTTCCCGATGCGCAAAGGAACGAGCGCGCCGTGCGCGCAGCCCACAAAGGATCGGCCAACTGGCCCGGGCAAGTGGAGCACGCGCAATCCTGGTTCGAGGCCGGTGAACACGTCGAACGCCTTCTCTCACCCCTCAAGGCTCGCAAAGAGCGCGTGGCCGCTGTCTTGCGCGAGCTTCTGCCCGAACGCCGGGCGTTTTGGGCATCGTGCTGCGCTTGGACCGCGACCTTTCTGAAAGACAGCAACGCCGAGACCGACATGCTGGGCAGCCTATGGCTCGACGTCGCGCTCGTCGCGCGCGACCTCGCAGGCAGCACGCCGCTCGACTCGATCCCGTTGATGAAGACAATTGCCGCAGCCAGCGTGGACGCGTTCGAAGGCCGGCGCTTTGGGTGACGACGGCTCGCTTCCCTGGAACTTCCCGGGACCGCGGGCGTCCTCGCCCGCTCTTAACAGCGTTTCACTCCCACCGCGCGTTAACTGTCGGCAAAGCGCGGGCGCGGACGCCCGCGGTCCCAGGAAATTAGCGATTCACCTGCGCCTGCGCGACCGACGCACGCACCACCGGGATCTCGTGATCGG
>JANNEL010000343.1:0-2604 GCA_031378595.1 Alphaproteobacteria bacterium | reverse complement strand
CAGGGCAGCGCCACGTGCTCGGCGAGCTTGCCCGTAGCGGCTTGCCCGGTTCCCTCCGGAACCAGCACGATCGACGCGTTCGTCGGCGAGCCGCGGATGCTGGGCGCTACATTGCGGATCAAGAACTAGCGCAAGACGGATTACCGAAATCGAAGGGCGCCTGCAGCGATGCAGGCGCCCTTTTTTCGTCTCGGACGCCCGCGCTGCCGGGCTGCGACAGGTTGTGTGCGGCGATAACGTAGATTGATTTTTTCGGCGTTTTCGGCGATATTCGGCGCCTTCAATAGCTATTGGCAGAAAAGCGTCCGCGGGTTCCCGCCGGGCGCTTTTTTTGCATTTTCCGAAGGAGTGTCAGCCCATGTCCCAGCAAAGCCGGCGCGCCGCGAAGCGCGATCAGATTTTCTTCACTGCCCTTGAGAACGGGTATGCGATCAACGATGCGTGCGACGCGGCCGGATATGCCCGGCGCAGCGTCTATCGCTGGCGCGAGGCGGACGAGGCGTTCGCGCACGATTGGGCGCGGGCGCTGATGGTGGCGGCCGATCTCGTCGAAGAGGAAGCCGACCGGCGCGGGCGCCACGGCTATGACGAGCCGGTGTTCTATCAAGGGGTGCAGTGCGGGGCGAAGCGGCGCTTCTCCGACGCGCTGCTGCTCGCGCGGCTGAAGGCGCTCAAGCCCGCGCAATACCGCGACGGCGTGTTCGCGCAGCAGAACGTGACGGTGGTCGTGCGCGACTTCATCAACGAACCTAAACCCGCGATCGAAGCAGGGCAGGGCGCGCCGGCGATCGAGCCGCCGAAGGTCCGCTAGGACGCCGCAATATTGAAACGCCAGGATCGCCAAGATGCTCGGGACACTGTGCAACGTTCGTGGGCTTGGCGATACCGCATTGTTTCCCGCAAAGGCGCAAAGCCGCGAAGAAGAACGAAATTCTCACACAATGACACGATGAAGGACACTCGCCTTCGGCGCGAAGCGCCAGTTGAGCGGTCGATATCGCGCCTGCGGCGCAAAGTGTGCTCTGCATTGTTTCATCGTGTCATCGTGTGAACTCTCTCTTTCTTCTTTGCGGCTTTGCGCCTTTGCGGGAAACGATGCGGCGCCCCCGCTGCATCGAACGCAGCCGATGATGCAGAGCATCTTGGCGTTTCAACTTTCTCCCTCAAGCGAAGAGGAACCAAGCCATGTTGTCTCTCGTCAAACCCGCGCTTCCCGAACTTCCGCTCCCGCATCTTTGGGAGCCGCGCGGCTATCAGAAGCCCGCGTGGAAGGCGCTGATCCACGACCAAATGAAGCGCGCCGTGCTGCTTTGGCATCGGCGCGCGGGGAAGGACTTGCTTCTGCTCAACGCCACCGCGGTGCTCAGCCAACGGCGGCGCGGGGTTTATTGGCATGTGTTTCCGACGGCCAAGCAGGGGCGCAAAATTCTTTGGGACGGCGTCACGAAGGAGGGCCGCGCGTTTCTCGACCATTGGCCGCGCGAGATCTTGGCGGCGCGCAGCGAGGCGGACATGCGGCTGAAGCTCACGAACGGCTCCGTCTGGCAGATCGTGGGCGCGGACAATTTCAACGAGGCCTTGATCGGCGGCAATCCGGCGGGGCTGGTGTTCTCCGAGTACGCGCTGCAGAACCCCGCGTGCTGGGAGCACTTGCGCCCGATCCTGGCGGAGAACGACGGCTGGGCCGCGTTCGCGTACACGCCGCGCGGCGCCAACCACGGGCAGAAGCTTTTCACGATGGCGGCGGCGAACCCCGCCTGGTTCGCCGAGCGGCTGACCGTCGCCGACACGCAGGCGATCAACGGGGACATGATCGAGGAGGAGCGCCGCGCCGGCATGCCGGACGAATTGATCGCCCAAGAATTCCACTGCTCGTTCACCGCGGCGTTGACCGGGGCCTATTACGGCAAGCTGCTGGAGGAGGCCGAGCGCGACGGGCGCATCGGCAAGACGGAGCTGCAGCGCGGCCAGCGGGTGGAGACGTGGTGGGACCTCGGCATGAACGACGCGACGGCGATTTGGTTCGTGGCGCACGCCGGCGAGGAGCTGCACGTGCTCGACTACTACGAGGCCACCGGCCAAGGCCTGGACCACTACGCCGACGTGCTGCACGCGAAGGGCTTTGTGTACGAGCGCCACATCTTTCCGCACGACGTGAGCGTGCGCGAGTTGGGCACCGGGCGTTCGCGGTTGGAGACGCTGCGCGAACTCGGCGTGGGCGATGCGCGTGCGCCGGCCCGCGTAGCGCCGGGCCTACGCCTCGCCGACGGCATCAATGCGGTCAGGACGATCCTGCCGCGCTGCTGGTTCGACGCCGCGAAGTGCAGCCAAGGCCTGGAAGCGTTGAAACAATACCAGCGCCACTGGAACGAAGCGCGCCGCACCTTCGACGACCACCCGCACCACGACTGGACAAGCCACGCGGCGGACGCGTTCCGCTATGGTGCGCTGATGCAGAGGCTGCTGCTGCGGCGGCCGAGCCCACCACCAGGCTGGCGCGCGCCGACAGAGGCCCGCAGCGGCGAAGTCTGGCCACCCTACGAATGGGGCGAACCGGATTACCCCCGCGCGACGCATGTGTGGGACTACGACCCGTTGGGCTTT
>JANNEL010000692.1:0-1706 GCA_031378595.1 Alphaproteobacteria bacterium | reverse complement strand
ACCGCGTGACCCGCGCGCGCGAGGTGCCCCGCCATGGGAAATCCCATGCGTCCAAGGCCGATGAAAGCGACGTTTGCCATGAGCGAAGTTCCGACTAAGTTGGTTGCCGAACTACTAGCGCAAAACCCGCCGAATGAAACGCTTCTTCAAGGTTGCAGGCTTGACGCTCGCGTTCGTCGTGGGGCTCGCCACGCTATGGCTGATCGTATCCGGCCTTTGGCTGCGCTGGTCGGTGCCCGCGCTCAGCGGCGAAGTGACGGTCGAAGGCGTGAGCGCGCCGGTGCGCATTCTGCGTGATGCCGATGGCGTGCCTCATATCTACGCCGAGAGCCGTGACGACGCGCTGTTCGGCCTCGGCTTCGTGCACGGACAAGACCGCCTCTGGCAGATGGCGTTTCAGCGCCGCCTGGTGCAGGGCCGCTTAAGCGAAGTCGCAGGTTCACCGGCCCTGATCGCCGACACCTATCTGCGCACGCTTGGCCTCTACCGCGCCGCGCGCGAGGCGGAAACGCATCTCGCGCCCGACACACGCGCGGCGCTTGCCGCCTATGCTGCCGGTGTGAACGCGTCGATACCGCGCAACGGCAAACCGCTGCCCCCCGAGTTCTTCATGCTCGGCACCGACTTCGAGCCGTGGCAGCCAGCTGACTCCGTCGCGGTGCTGAAGGGTGTCGCTGTGCAACTCTCGGCGAACGCGTTTCAGGAACTGTTCCGCCTCCAATTGCTGAAGACGCTGCCGCCTGACAAGGCCGCAGTCTTCAACCCGCCGCTGCCTCCCGAAGTCGTGGCGGCCTATCGCCGCTACGCACCCCAAGAAGGCACGAAGTTCGCCGACGCGCTCGACGCACTCGCGCCGTTCGCTCAAACCGTCGGCGCGTCGAACAACTGGGTCGTCGGCGGCGCGCACACGGCGAGCGGCAAACCGCTGCTCGCAAACGACCCACATCTCCCGCTCACTGTCCCCGGATTTTGGTATCTGGCTCACGTGCACTGGCCGGGCGGCGAGGCGATCGGCGGCACGATCCCGGGCCTGCCCGCGATCATCGCGGGCCGCACCGCAACCGTCGCCTGGGGCATGACAACGACGGGTGCCGACACGCAAGACCTCTACTGGGAAAAACTGGACCCCACCGACGCCGGCAGCTACCTGACCCCCGAGGGGTCGAAACCGTTTGCGACCCACGCGGAAATCATCGACGTCCGCTTCGGCGGCTCCAAAACGATCTTCATCCGCAAAAGCCGCCACGGCCCCATCTTGCCCACCGACGAGCCGCGCCTGAAAGCGCTCGTCCCCGACGGCTATGCGCTGGCACTCCGCTGGCCGGCACTCGACGACGAAGATGCGACGATCGAGGCCGCATTGCGCATCTTCACGGCAACCGACGCCAAGCGCGAGAGCGTCGAGCGCATCTTCGATCCCTACCGCGCGCCGATCCAAAGCTTCGTCTATGCCGACAGCGCCAACAACATCGGTCTCGCGCTACCCGGCGCGATTCCGGTGCGCCGCCCGGACAATCCAGTGACAGGACTGCTGCCCGCAGACGGCCGCGACCCTCGCTTCGATTGGCAGGGCTTCATCGGCGGCGCCGACCGCCCACTCTGGACCGGCGGGGCCAGCGACATGTTCTGGACCGCAAACAACAACGTCGTGTTTGCCAGCCGTATCACCGGCGCGGTAGCCGCCCCGAGTGGCTTCCGGGCGACCC
>JANNEL010000331.1:0-3198 GCA_031378595.1 Alphaproteobacteria bacterium | reverse complement strand
CTGGGCTGACCCGCGCGAAGACGGCACCGCGCCGAACAATTGGCTCAGCGTCTTCGGGGGCCCGGCCTGGTCGTATCATCCGGTCCGCCGCCAGTACTACTTCCACAAATTCCTGAAGCAGCAGCCGAAGCTGAACTTGCGCAATCCGGGCGCGCTCGCAGCCGCGCTTGATGTTCTAAAGTTCTGGCTGGACCGCGGTGTCGATGGCTTTCGCCTCGATGTCGCGAACAGCTACTTCCACGACGATCAGCTGCGTGACAAACCAGCTGTGCCCGAGGCCGAGCGCACGAGCCACCATTGGGCCCACGCACCGAACCTGCAGCGCCGCATCCGCGATTCAAACTTGCCCGAGAACCGCGAAGTCCTCGACAAGATCCGCGCCGTCGTCGATGCCTATGACAACCGTTTCGTCTTCGGCGAATTCTCGGAGGAGCCGAGCCTACTCGGCCACTTTGCAGGCCGCGACCACGGCCTACACACCGGCTACACGTTCACGTTCCTCGAAGACCGCTCGTTCAAGCCCGACGTCTTCGCGAAGCACTATGCGTTTTTGGGTGCCATTGAAGGCCTTTGGCCCTGCGTCACGTTCTCGAACCACGACGTGCCCCGCACAATCACCCGCTATGGCCGCACGATGGAAGCCGATCCTGCGCTTGCCAAACTCGCCCTGACCCTCTTGATGACGCTCAAGGGCACGGTGCTGCTCTACCAGGGCGAAGAGCTCGGTCTCCCCGACGGCCCGATCGAGCGCCACCAAATCCGCGACCCGGTCGGCGAACTCTACTTTCCCTTTGCGAAAGGCCGTGACCCCTGCCGCACGCCCATGCCCTGGGTCCAAGGCAAACCGAACCTCGGCTTCAGCTACGGTGAACCCTGGCTCCCAATGGCACCGGCACACGCAGCTCTCGCCGCGGCAACGCAGGAACGAGACCAAGCGTCGACGCTGTGGTTCGCCCGCAACCTGATCGCGCTGCGAAAGAAACACCCGGCTCTCGCGCAAGGTGAAATCAAAGTGCTCGAGGCAACCGATCAAATCCTCGCCTTCGAACGCAGAAATGGCAGCGATCACATCGGCTGCATCTTCAACTTGTCGAAATCTGAAGCAACGTTCGCCGGAGGCCTGACCACACAACTGTTGACGGTGGGGGAGGTTCGGGTGGAGGCTAGTGAAATACACCTGGGACCGCGCGCAGCAGTCTTGGGTTTCTAACGGAGGGCGCTGCATGATCCGGGATGGGATAGGGATTGCCGTTGTGATCAGTGGATGTGCAGTTGCGCTATCAAGTCCGGCCTCGGCATGTGCGTGCGACGGTTCCGGGTGGTTTGTTGATATCGGGAGTCTTACCGAAGAGGGGCCTGCCCCAACGAAGATCGGCTCGGGAAAGCTCGTTCGCATGATGTCGTTGATGTCCGATCCCGTTCAGGTCGACGCGCTAGACCGTGCCGCAGCGGCGCTTGAGCTGCTCCCATTTGTGATCAAGTGGCCGCATCGGGCTTCGTCTGACGGGCTGGCGATAGGAACGGGAACGCGCTTCTAGACACGGCGCTGGTCCAGCTATATGTCGGCCAAGTGACGACCAAGAGTCTGGGGCTTAGTCTTGAAGAGGCTCACTCGGTGGCTGGGAATGGGGCTTCTGGCGGTCTATATCGCCGTCGTCGGCCTTCTATACATTTTCCAGCGCGACCTCATGTACCGGCCTGAACAAATTCGCCGCGTCGCGCCTTCTTACTATCCGATGCTCGCGGGCGTTCGGGAAATCCAACTGCACACGCCTGACGGCCTGCGCGTCTACGCGTGGTACGCAGCCCCGCCGGCAGGCCGTCCAACCGTCGCGATCTTCCACGGCAACGGCGGTTCGCTCAGAAGCCAGCGCTATCGCCTCAAATGTTTCAAAAACGCGAACATGGGCGTGCTCGTTCTCGGCTATCGCGGCTACGCGGGCAGCGACGGCACACCGTCGGAGGAGGGACTCTACACCGACGCGCGCACGGCGCTCGACTGGCTGAACGTGCAGAACATCGCCGATGACCGCATCGTGATTTACGGCGAGTCGCTGGGCACCGGGATCGCTACGAAGATGGCAACCGAGCGGGAGTTCGCCGCGGTCATTTTGGAATCGCCCTACACCTCCACCGTCGATGTCGCCGCCACGCGCTTCCCGTTCGTGCCCGTGTCCTGGCTGATGAAGGATCGCTTCGACTCCCTTGCGCGAATCGCTCAGGTGCAAGAACCCCTGCTCGTGATGCACGGCGAAGCGGACGAGGTGATCCCGCAAGCGTTCGGCCGCCGCCTGTTCGACGCCGCGAACGAACCGAAGGAAGGTTTCTGGCCAAAACGCGCCGGCCACAACAGCATCTTCGACCTCGGCGGCTTTCAAACGGCTGCCGAGTTCATCGAGCGCCGCGTCAAGTAGCGAGTGCCTTCTCCGCCGCCTCAAGCGGCAAGAGCACGCAGGTATGGCGGCTCTTGTGCTCGCGCACCGGCGCGAAGATTTCGTACGCCGACCACTTGCCCGAGGGCGCCGCCGACCCTTCCTTCAGCATCGCCGTCACCTGCGCCTTCACGCGCGCGAACCCTTGAGAATCCTCGCCCACTGCTTTGGCGGCGACGATCGCGGCACTCGCCTGCGTCAGGACGCAAGCCTTGGTGTCGTGCCGGCATTCGGTGATCTCATGTGTCGGATCGACCGCGAATTCGATGGTGACCTTGTCGCCGCACATAGCGTTGTTGACCGTCGCCGCGCGTTTCGGCTCGTCCAAGTGCCCGGCGTGGCTCACGTCCGCGGCCCAGCGCAACAGTTCTTTCGCGTAGAGATCTTCGCTCATTTTTCCAGATCGGCTTTCAGTGCAGCGAACGCAGCCGGCGTATCGGCATCCGCGAGCACCCCTGCGTCGGTTTCCACCTCATACACGGCATCCGCATGTGCGGAAAGAAGGGCGCGCGCACCGACATCGCCCTCGGCAGACCGCATTTCGTCAATGAATGCGCGCGCGAACAACACAGGGTTGCCGCGTTTGCCTTCGAAAGTCGGCACGATGATCGCGCGGCCTTCGACCGGATCGAACGCCTCAATTAGCTTTTTGATGGCCGCACCGGTGACAGCCGGCATGTCGCCCAAGCAGATGAGAACGCCGCTGGCATCGGCGGGCAGGGCGGTGAGCCCCGCTCTCAACGATGTCGCCATTCCGTCCGCAAAG
>JANNEL010000620.1:0-3106 GCA_031378595.1 Alphaproteobacteria bacterium | reverse complement strand
CGGGTCGGATTCGTAGCCGAAGTCGAGGCGGTTCAAGATCAGCGGGCCGTCGTTCGGGCGGTAGGCGACGCCCAGCTGCATCTGCGCGGTCGTGACGTTCGCGCCCGTCTCCGGGTCTTCGTACATGTAGCGGAAATTGTTTGCGAAGCTCAGGTTGTCGTACGGCGAGAGATAGTGCCCGATCGCGACGTTCCAGCGTTCGTCGGTGCCGAGACGCGTTTCGACGCGGGCCGTCACTTTGCCGAGCGTTGTGTCGACGGCGGTGCCGATCGAGATGGCCGTGTAGCTTTCGCGGTCGCCCGCACCCGCGAGGCCGCCGTTGTCTTCGCCGGTGCCGTAGACGCGTTGCTGACGATCGAGGCTGGCGGAGACCGACCAGCCTTCTTCGATCTGCCAATCTTGCGCGAGGCCGACGTTTGCAAATACGCGCTCCGACGTGGCGGTGAGGTCGCGCTGGGCTGAGGTTTGCACGCGCCCGCCGTTCCAGAACGAGCCTTGGAAGCCCGCACGTGTGATGCTGCCGTGGTCGGTCTTGCCGTCGATGATTTCGTGGGCGGCCACGATGCTCAAATTATCGGTGAGCTTGAAGTCGGCGCCGAACGTGGTCTTGTTCGGGAAGTCGGCGTTTTCGTCTTTCCCGTTGATCGAGAGTTCCTGCGAGACGCGCACGGTCAAGCGGTCGTCGATGCGATGGATCGCACGCGCCAAGATTTGGTCGGTGACGGCGTCGCTGCCGTTCGTGCCGTCTTTGACGCGGCGTGCGCCGAGCGCGAGCTCGGTTTCTTCCGACGTCCAGGAGACGAAGAATTCCGCGAACTCGCGTGCACCGGTGATGCGTGCGCTTTCGCGGTGGTAGGCTTTTGCTTCGACGCCCAAGCCCTTCGCGACGACGTCGAGGTTCGCGCGGGCTTCGATGCCGTATTCGCGTGTGCCGGAGAGGCCGCCGTTCAATTGGTCGAGGCCGAATTTCTCATCCTGCGAACGTGCGTACAGGCGTCCGGAGAACGCCTGGCTGTTGTGCGCGACTTCGACGTTGTAGGCGGCGGCTGTGCCGGGACCGTTCGGTCCGTCGCGCGAGCGTGCGAATTCGGCGTGCACCACTGTGCCCGGTGCGACGGTTGCGGTGGCGTCCACGCCGTAGAGTTGGCCGGCATCGCCTGCGCCGTTCGCGCCTTGGTGGATGGCGCTGACGCCGATTTCGAAATCGCCGCCGAACGCGTAAGCGGCGACGCGGCCGCCTGCGGTGACGCTGCGCTTCGTTGCGCTAGACGTTTCGTATTCGGCGACGATGACGAGCGGGTTCAGGTTCGGGCTTTGGCCTTGCACCGGCTCCTTGAAGAAGACGGTGCCCATTTCATAGTCGATCTCGTAGTCGATGTTGCGCACGAGGCCGCGCGAGGTCAGCGCTTCGCCGTTGCGGAAGCGGTCACGCTCTTCGATGCGGATGCGTTCGGAGTTGATGAGCACCGGATGCGTTGTGAGGCGGTAGAGGCCGGATGTGCCGTTGCCCTTGATCTCGTCCTTCACGAACCTGTTCGCGGTGTCGCTGACGAAGGCTTTGGCGCTGAATTCTTCGCCGCGATACGCCGTTTGGACGCCGTGCATGCGGCGTTCGTAGCGCGCGAGTTGGGCGCTTGAGAGCGCGGTGTCGAAATCGCCGTAGCGGACCATGAAGTTCTTGCGTTCGACGTGCACGAAGAGGGGCCCGGACGAATCCATCTCCTGCTCGGTCTTGCTGGCGTCGCCGTAGACCGGGAAATAGCGGCGCGGTTCGATCTCTTTGAAAAGGCCGTTCGCGTTTTCTTTGCCGGAGCGGTCGCTGTCGTAGCCCGCCTTCAGCAGCCAATCGCCCAGGATCATGCTTTTGAAGAAGAACGCCACGCGGCCGTCGGCGAAGACGTCGCTGTGAATGTTTGCTGGCGTGTTGCCGTCGTTCCAGTTGCGCCCTGCCGTGCCCTCGGCGAGCGCCACCAACATTGTCGAGGTTGCGCCGGAGGCGATCCAGGCTTTCAGGATTTTGTCTTCGCCGCCGACTTTCAGCCCCAAACGCACTTCGCCCGCGAGCAATGTGGGCGCGAGCGGCACGAGCAGGACACCGCCCTCCCCCACCGGGAAGCGCGAGGCGACGAGGCCCGATGTCGGCGCTTCAGCGGCCACGATTTGCTGGCGGCGATAGGGTGCACCGATCTCTACGTCGACGAACGTGCCGGGGCGTGCGGGATGATTGCCGGCGGTCGTCAGCTTGATGGCGATCACGGGCGGCGTGTTGCCGTCAGCGATGAGGGTCGAGCGCTTCGGATCGATCACGGCGGCGACCGGGGGACCTGAGAAGTGGACCGTGCGGCCGATGCGTTCGCCGGGTTGGCCCGCTTTGTTGACGGCAACCGCCATGAAGAGATTGTCGCCGTCGTGGATGTTGACGCCGCGCCAGCGGGTTGCCGCCCACGTCTTCGTCGAATTGACGACGGTGCCTTCGATGTTGAGTGCTGAGACCGGTTGGCCGTCGAGCGTGAGCTCTACCTTTTCATCCGGGTGATGCGCGACGACGATCGTGACGCTGCCCAGTGCCGGATAGAAGCCTTCGCCCGGTGCCACGAAATCGAACTTTGCAGGTGCGGTTTCGATCCACTTCTGCAGGCGTTCGTGGCTCCAGTTGCCATTGTCGATCATCGCTTGGCCGGCGGGCGCGGTCGCCACGCGCGGAGCGGCCGTGCCTTCCAGCGCGAAATCGGCACGCCAGAGCGCGCCACCTTGCGTGTCGACGAATTGTGCTTCGCCGTCGCCGCCGTTGCGGCTGTTCGTGCGGCATTGCACGGGGGTCAGTCCCGCCGGCAACGACGACTTGTCGATCTGCACGACGTGGAGACCAGGCTTCGTGCCTTCGACGTGATAGCGGCCGAGAGGATCGGTCGTCACCGCGGTGCCGTCTTCCATATAAATGCGCACGCCGGGCACGCCCGGGCCTTTGCCGTCGCAGCCGCCGGCATAGACGCGGCCCGCGATGAAGCCGACGTCGGCGAAGAAATCTTGGCGGATGAGGACGGTTGCGACCGCGACGTTCGAGGTGCGGTTTGCGATTTGATCGAAGGCTTGCGCCTTGTTCGTC
>JANNEL010000562.1:0-3949 GCA_031378595.1 Alphaproteobacteria bacterium | reverse complement strand
ACTCTGCGCGTGGACAAGAACACCCTGCGCGAAGATGCGCTGTTCGATATCTATCGGGTCATGCGCCCGGGTGAGCCGCCGACGGTGGAAGCCGCCGAGGCCATGTTCAAGAGCCTGTTCTTTGACGGCGAGCGCTACGACCTGTCCTCGGTCGGTCGCGTAAAGATGAACATGCGTCTCGATCTTGATGCGGAGGATACCGTCCGTGTCCTGCGCAAGGATGACATGCTGGCCGTCGTCAAGGCGCTGGTTGACCTGCGCGATGGCAAGGGCGAATTCGACGACATCGATCACCTCGGCAACCGCCGCGTGCGTTCGGTCGGCGAGCTGATGGAGAACCAGTACCGCCTTGGCCTGCTGCGCATGGAGCGAGCCATCAAGGAGCGGATGTCATCTGTAGATATCGACACGGTGATGCCGCAGGACCTGATCAATGCCAAGCCCGCCGCTGCTGCTGTCCGCGAATTCTTCGGCTCGTCGCAGCTGTCGCAGTTCATGGATCAGACGAACCCGCTTTCGGAAGTCACTCACAAGCGTCGTCTTTCGGCGCTTGGACCGGGTGGTCTGACCCGCGAGCGTGCCGGCTTTGAAGTGCGCGACGTGCATACGACCCACTATGGTCGTATCTGCCCGATCGAGACGCCGGAAGGCCCGAATATCGGACTGATCAACTCTCTGGCGACCTTTGCCCGCGTCAACAAATACGGCTTCATCGAGAGCCCGTACCGCCGCGTCAAGGACGGTCATGTCACCGATGAGGTGGTCTACCTGTCTGCGATGGAAGAGGCGAAGTACAATGTCGCCCAGGCCAATGCTGGCATGAACGACAAGAACATGCTGACTGACGATCTGGTCGTCTGCCGCCGGAATGGCGATGTCATCGTCACGCCGGTCGACAAGGTCGACTTCATGGACGTGTCGCCGCGCCAGCTCGTTTCTGTTGCTGCCGCACTGATCCCGTTCCTCGAAAACGATGACGCGAACCGTGCGCTGATGGGCTCCAACATGCAGCGTCAGGCTGTGCCGCTGGTGCGTGCAGATGCGCCCTTCGTCGGAACAGGCATGGAAGCTGTGGTCGCCCGCGATTCCGGTGCCGCGATTGCCGCCCGCCGGGCCGGCATCGTCGACCAGGTCGATGCGACCCGTATCGTCGTGCGCGCAACGGATGAATCGGACGCCACGAAACCTGGCGTTGACATCTACCGTCTGCAGAAGTTCCAGCGCTCGAACCAGTCGACCTGCATTACGCAGCGTCCGCTGGTGAAGGTGGGCGACCGAGTGGTGGTGGGTGACATCGTCGCCGACGGCCCGTCGACCGACATGGGCGAACTCGCTCTCGGCCGCAACGTGCTCGTCGCGTTCATGCCGTGGAACGGTTACAACTTCGAAGACTCGATCCTCATCTCCGAACGCATCGTCCGCGACGACGTCTTCACCTCGATCCACATCGAGGAGTTCGAAACCAGCGCCCGCGACACGAAGCTCGGGCCTGAGGAAATCACGCGCGATATCCCGAACGTCGGCGAGGAAGCGCTTAAGAACCTCGACGAAGCCGGCATCGTCTACATCGGCGCCGAAGTGAATCCGGGTGACATCCTCGTCGGCAAGATTACGCCGAAGGGTGAAAGCCCGATGACGCCGGAAGAAAAGCTGCTGCGCGCGATCTTCGGTGAAAAGGCCTCGGACGTTCGCGACACGAGCTTGCGCCTGCCGCCGGGTGCGTCGGGCACGATCGTTGAAGTGCGCGTCTTCAACCGCCACGGCATCGAGAAAGACCAGCGCGCGCTGGCGATCGAACGCGAAGAGATCGAGCGTTTCGCAAAGGACCGCGACGACGAACTCGCGATCCTCGAGCGCAATATCTATTCGCGCCTCGAAGAATTGCTGCTGCACAAGCAAGTTGCACACGGGCCCAAGGGCATTGCGCCTGACTCCAAAGTCACACCCGCGATGCTTGAAACGCTGACGAAGGCGCAATGGTGGCAACTGGCTCTGCGCAATGAAAAGGCGCAAGGCGAAGTCGAATCGCTGCGCAAGCAGTACGACGACGCCAAGAACCGTCTCGAAGCGCGCTTTGCCGACAAGGTCGACAAGCTGCGTCGCGGCGACGAACTGCCGCCGGGCGTGATGAAAATGGTTAAGGTCTTCGTGGCCGTGAAGCGCAAGCTTCAACCCGGCGACAAGATGGCCGGCCGTCACGGCAACAAGGGCGTTATCTCGAAGATCGTTCTGATCGAAGACATGCCGCACCTCGAAGACGGTACGCAGGTCGACATCGTGCTCAACCCGCTGGGCGTGCCGAGCCGCATGAACGTCGGTCAGATTTTAGAAACCCACTTGGGTTGGGCGTGCAACGGTATCGGTCGCCAGATCGGCGACATGGTCTCGAAGTACCGCCGCGACGGCAAAGCAGATCCGCTGCGCCGGCACTTGAAGACCGTGTTCGGTCAAGACGGTCATCTCGGAGAGATGAACGACGAACAAATGGTCGACATGGCCGAAAGCATGGGCCACGGCATCCATATCGCGAGCCCCGTGTTCGACGGCGCACACGAGGCCGACATCAACAAGATGTTGGAACTCGCGGGCCTCACGGTCTCGGGCCAGGTCATGCTGTACGACGGCCGCACGGGCGAGCCGTTCAAGCGGCAAGTGACCGTGGGTTACATCTACATGCTGAAGCTGCACCACTTGGTCGACGACAAAATCCATGCGCGTTCGATCGGACCTTACAGCCTCGTCACGCAGCAACCGTTGGGCGGCAAAGCCCAATTCGGTGGTCAGCGTTTCGGCGAAATGGAGGTCTGGGCGCTCGAGGCTTATGGCGCGGCTTACACGCTGCAGGAAATTCTTACCGTCAAATCGGACGACGTCGCGGGCCGCACAAAGGTCTACGAGGCGATCGTTCGCGGCGACGAGAATTTCGAAGCGGGTATCCCGGAAAGCTTCAACGTTCTCGTCAAAGAAATGCGTTCGCTAGGTCTTAACGTCGATCTTGTCACCGAGGTCGAAACGCCGAGCTCGTAAGGCCCTGCGCGAACCGAATTTGAGTATTAAGGAGAAAAACACTCCATGAATCAGGAAGTCCAAAACGTCTTCGGGCCGGTTGCCGCCGTCCCGACGTTCGATCGCATCCGCATCGCGCTCGCGAGCCCGGAAAAGATCCAATCTTGGTCGTACGGCGAGATCAAGAAGCCGGAGACCATCAACTACCGTACGTTCAAGCCGGAACGTGACGGCCTGTTCTGCGCGCGCATCTTCGGTCCGATCAAGGACTATGAGTGCTTGTGCGGCAAGTACAAGCGCATGAAGTATCGCGGCATCGTCTGCGAAAAGTGCGGCGTCGAAGTCACGTTGTCGAAGGTCCGGCGCGAGCGCATGGGCCACATCGAGCTCGCTTCGCCCGTCGCGCACATTTGGTTCATGAAGTCACTGCCGTCGCGCATCGGCATGTTGCTCGACATGACGCTCAAGGATCTTGAGCGCATCTTGTACTTCGAAGGCTACATCGTCATCGAGCCAGGCCTCACGCCCTTGAAGGAGCGCACGCTCCTCTCCGAGGACGAGTTCCTGAAGGCGCAGGAAGAATACGGCGACGACAGCTTCACCGCCATGATCGGCGCCGAAGCCATTCGAGAGCTGCTGATGCGGCTGGACTTGAAGTCGCTTAAGGTTTCGCTCCGCGAGGAAATTGCTACGACGACCTCGGAGTTGAAGCCGAAGAAGCTCGTCAAGCGCTTGAAGCTCGTTGAGTCGTTCCTCGAATCTGGCAACCGTCCAGAGTGGATGATCCTGCAGGTCGTGCCGGTGATCCCGCCCGAACTGCGTCCGCTCGTTCCGCTCGACGGCGGCCGCTTTGCCACGTCGGATTTGAACGACCTCTATCGCCGCGTCATCAACCGCAACAACCGCTTGAAGCGCCTGATTGAGCTCCGCGCGCCGGACATCA
>JANNEL010000477.1:0-3197 GCA_031378595.1 Alphaproteobacteria bacterium | reverse complement strand
AGCTAGCCTCATGAGTATCCAAAGCGAAGTCGAGTTGCTGCGCCGCGTTCCGCTGTTCGCAAACATCGAAACCTCGCGCCTGAAGCTGCTGGCCTTCACCAGCGAGCGCCTGGCATTCGACGCGGGCGCCGTATTGTTCCGCGAGGGCGACCGCGGCGACAGCGCCTATCTGATCTTGGGCGGCAAGGTCGATGTCGCCGTAAACTCGCCGAAGGGCGACATTATTGTGGCGCACATCGGCGCCAACAACATCGTGGGCGAAATGGCGCTCCTGTGCGAGATGCCGCGCACGGCGACGATCATCGCCGCCGAACCGCTCGACACGCTCAGGATCAAGAAGGATCAGTTCCTGCAGATGCTGCGCGACATCCCGCAAATGCCGCTCGAAATCATGCGCGAACTGGCCGTGCGCTTGAACAACGTCAACAAGGAGCTGTCCGCGGCGCACACCAAGCTGCGCGACGCGGGCCTCGAATAATGCCGATCGATCGGACACAGCCGGAAAAATACCCGCCGAACATCCAAGCGATCCTGAAGCGCCGTGCCGAGGCGTCGGTCGTGCTGGGCCAAGATCTGCTGGATGTCGATGTCGCGACCGGCACCGTCCGCGTCGCATACGACACCACCACAACGCTCAGCAACCGCTACGGCGCTGTCCATGGCGGCATGACGGCTGCCATGATGGACGACGTGATCGCGCTCGCCGCCGGCCTTACGATCGAATGGGGCCAAATCACGCCAACGCTCGAAATGAAGGTGAGCTACCTCGCCCAAGCGAAACCCGGCACCCGCCTCATCGCCGAAGCCCGCACCGTCCGCCGCGGCGGCACCGTGATCTTCCTCGAAGCCGACTTGAAAGACGAAGCCGGCAAGCTGATCGCAACCGCGTCATCGACGGTAATGATCGCGCAAGTGAAGCGTCCTTAAGTCTCTATCTCCGCCACCACCGGCACATGGTCCGACGGCCGCTTCCAGTCGCGCGCATCGCGCAAGATGGTGTGCTTCTTCACTGCCCCTTTGAGCGCGGGGCTAACCCAGATGTGGTCGAGCCGCCGGCCGCGATCGGATTTCTTCCAATCCTGATTGCGGTAGCTCCACCAGCTGTAGGCTTTCTGCTCCAACGGCACGAACGAGCGCGTGACGTCGATCCAATCGTGCGCGGCAAACGCCGCCGCCATTCGCGTCGTTTCCGGCGGCGTATGACTGACGACGTTCAGAAGCTGTTTGTGGCTCCAAACGTCGTGCTCGTGCGGGGCGACGTTCAAATCGCCGACGATGACACGCGCCGCCGTGCGCTTGCCCTTCATCCCCTCGAAATACCCCGTCATCTCGTCTAGGAACTGAAGCTTGTGTGCGTACTTCTCGTTCGCTTTGGGATCGGGAATATCGCCGCCGGCCGGCACATAGAAATTGTGCACCTCGATCCCGCCGGGCAGGGTCACGCGCACATGCCGCGCATCGCCTTTGCTGCAAAACTCGCGCGCATCGACGTTGTCGAACGGCACGCGGCTGAGAATGGCGACGCCGTGATACCCCTTCTGCCCGTTGATCGCGACGTGCTCGAAGCCAAGCTTGCGAATGGCCTTATGCGGGAACGAACTGTCTGCGACCTTCGTCTCCTGCAAGCACAGCACGTCGATCTTCTGCTCCCGTGCGAGCTTGCCCACGATCCCGATCCGCAGGCGCACGGAGTTGATGTTCCAGGTCGCGATTCGAAGAGCGGGCATGGCGCTTAACGGGCTGCGTGTAGCAAGGCGGGAGGTGCAACTAGAAATGAAAAGACCCCCGGCTGTGCGTCCAGCCGGGGGTCAAAACGCGCTTTAACGCGCCACGCGTCAGGAGGGGATATTCTGACGCTTAGATGGCTGAAAACCGGTCCCGCTAGCGGGGGGGGCAACGCGAAACCAGCATCAAATCAACCATCTGCGACTCACTATATGCGCCGATGTCACAGCGGGCAACTTTTTTTTTGGCTCTTACACAAACTTAATGACTATGGCTCGTTAGACACATCGTTTCTGTCAGCAGTGGGGAACAGGCAACGAGCATATGCAACTAGCCTGTGGGTAAACCGAGATCACTCGCTGTTAAGTCGAAACACCGCCGCGCCAGCCTGACAATTTCGTCCACTTCGTCGCGAGAAATAATCAAAGGCGGTGAAAGAACCATCGTGTCCCGGATTGCCCGCATGACGAGCCCGTTCGAGAAACAATGATTGCGGCACTGCGTTCCCACATCGAGTTCGCGCGGGAAAAACGTACGGTGCGTTTTGTCTTTTACCAATTCGATCGCCGCAAGGAGGCCCTTGCCTCGCACTTCACCCACCAGCGGATGTGTCGATAGCTCCTGAACCCTCGCCTGGAAGTAGGGTCCGATGTCATCGCGCACGCGATCGACGAGTTTTTCCCTTTCGATGATCTCTAAATTCTTCAAGGACACCGCGCAGGCGACCGGGTGCCCCGACCATGTATAGCCGTGCACCAACTCCTCGTTCGCAGTTGCAATGGCATTGCCCACGCGCGGACCTAGCGCGACCGCCGAAATCGGCTGGTAGCCCGAAGAAATGCCCTTCGCCATCGTCATAATGTCGGGCGTGATGGCAAAGGTCTGCGAGCCGAACCACTCGCCGGTCCGCCCGAAGCCGGTGATCACCTCATCGACATGCAGCAGCACGTCGTATTTCGTGCAAATGCGCTGGATTTCCGCCCAATACCCTTCAGGCGGGAACAACAGCCCGCCGGCACCATGAATTGGCTCGGCGGAGAACGAAGCCACACGATCCGCTCCCAATTCCAAAATCTTCTCTTCGAGCTTCCGCGCGACCTCAAGCCCATACGCAGCAGGGTCTTTGCCCTCCCCGAACATGTACCAATAAGCGGTCGGCACTTTCTCGAACCCGGCCAGCGGCAGGTCGAACTGCGGATGCATGGGGGTCAGCCCCGAGAGCGACGCCGCAGCCATGGTTACGCCGTGGTACGCATACTCGCGCGATATATGAATCTTCTTCTGCGTCTTCCCCTGCAGGTTCCAGTAGTAGCGGATCAGCTTCAGCGCTGTGTCGTTCGCCTCGGAGCCGGAGTTCGCAAACAGAATGCGGCTCAATCCTGCCGGCAACACGCTCGCGATCTTCGCCGCCAACTCCGTCGCGTAGGGGTTCGTCGTCTGAAAGAATGAGTTGTAGTACGGCAGCTGCAGCA
>JANNEL010000471.1:0-5125 GCA_031378595.1 Alphaproteobacteria bacterium | reverse complement strand
CTAAGCACTTCGAAGGAAGAGGCGCCCCGTCACGACGCCGAAGACCGCGCCACCGATATGGGCGAGATAAGCGATGCCGCCGGCGTTGGCCTCGGTCGTTTCGGTGGTCACGCTGATGACCTGCGTGACGATCCAGAGCCCGATGAGCACGATCGCCGGTATGGAGACAATGCGCGGGGCAGGGGCCAAAATCAGTGTGCGGATCTGATCGCGCGGAAAGGTGACGAGGAACGCTCCCATCACTGCGGCCACCGCGCCGCTGGCGCCGAGCGAGGGGATGGTCGAATTCGGATCGCCGTACATTTGTGCGGCCATCGCGACCGCGCCACCCAGCAAATAGAAAATGACGAAGCGGATCGAGCCCATGGCATCTTCCATCGGCGGCGCGAATGCCCACAGAAACACCATGTTGCCGATGATGTGCAGCCAGCCGCCGTGCAGGAACATGGAAGTTGCGATCGTTTCCAGATGGCGGCCGTGTGTGATGTCGTTTGCGATTGCCGACCAACGCATGATGAACGCGTCGCCCTGGGTCATCTCGAGGTAGAACACGGCCGCATTGATCAGAATGACCGCTACTGTGACGAATGGCACGCTCGTCATGCTGCGCGAGACGCTGCCGAGTGGAAACATGACTGTTCTCCGTTAACCGTGCATTTGATGAGAACGCGCAAGCGGTCCGAGAGTTCCCGCGCGCTACCGCTGGAACCATTATGCGAGGGCGGGGTTGTCTCCTTGGCAAATCCCCAAGGAGGAACGCGTCATGACTACTATTATTGAACGCCCGAGCGGCGGTAGCGACGGCGGCATTGCCGTGATTGCCGTCGTTGTCGGCGTTGTGGCCGCGGCTGTGATCGGTATGGTTGCCTTCGGCACGTTCGACCGGCAGCCCGCAGAGACGAATTTGACCATCGAAACGCCGGCGGCGGCAGTGGCGCCAACGGCACCAACAGCTCCGACGGCGCCAACCGCGCCAACGGCACCGCAAGCTGCGCCGGCGGATGCCCCATCCTCAGCACCGGACTCCGAGTCTGCACCGCCGCAGCAGTAGGCGTTCCACGCGATCGCGCGCGAACTTCATACGCGTTCGCGATCAGCGAGGCCCATCCTTTGCGGCGTATAGCGCGGAGGATGGGCTTTTTTTGGGCCGGAAACTCGCTCGATAGCCGCACGCTGATCTCCTCAATGCAACCAATGCGGCATGGGCACGTTCCCACCTAACCTAACGAGAAGGATGGCACTTCATGAACAAATACTCACATAGACTTGTTGCCGCCGGCGCGCTGTTTGCGGCCGGTACGTTCGCCATGGCGGTTCCCGCCATCGCGGACCACAGAGGGGATTCGAACTTTTCGATTTCCCTCGGCAACGTGGTCTTCGGCTATGCCGACGGCTACTACGATCAAGATCGCCGCTGGCACGACTGGAGCAACGACGACGAACGCGACTGGTACCGTGAAAACAACGGTCAAACGTACTACCAGATGAGCCGCGACCAGGATCGCGACAATTATCGTCGCGACTGGCGAGAAGGTAGACGAGCAGACTGGCGCAACGGCGGAGGCGAAGGAGATTTCTCCCTTTCGCTCGGAAACGTCGTGTTCGGATACTCCGATGGCTACTACGACAACAACCGCCGCTGGCATGGTTGGAGCAACGACCGCGAGCGCGACTGGTACCGTCAAAACCGCGGTCCGACGTACTATCAAATGGGCCGCTATGACGACCGCGACCAATATCGTCGCGGTTGGCTCGACGGTCGGCGCAACGACTGGCGCAGCGGCGGAGGCGAAGGGGATTTCTCCCTGTCGCTCGGAAACGTCGTGTTCGGATACTCCGACGGCTACTACGACAACAACCGCCGCTGGCACGGTTGGAGCAACGACCGCGAGCGCGACTGGTACCGTCAAAACCGCGGTCCGACGTACTATCAAATGGGCCGCTATGACGACCGGGACCAATATCGTCGCGGTTGGCTCGACGGTCGGCGCAACGACTGGCGCAGCGACCGAAGGGGCGGAGATTTCTCCGTTTCGTTGGGCGGCGTGGTGTTAGGATACTATGACGGCTACTACGATAACGACCGCCGTTGGCATAGTTGGCGCAGCAATAACGAGCGGAACTGGTACCGGCAGAACAACCGGGACTCCTACTTCCACATGCGCCGCAACCGCGATCGGGATCAGTATCGTCGCGGTTGGTGGCAGAATAGGCGCGCGGACTGGCGTGTCGGAGGAAACAACGCCTTCTCCATATCGCTGGGCAACGTGGTCTTCGGATACTCGGACGGCTACTACGATAACAATCGCCGCTGGCACGACTGGCGTAACGAAGGCGAGCGCGCTTGGTACCAGCAGAACCACGCACGAACGTATCATCAAATGCGCCGTGACGCGGACAATCATCGCAACCGCCGCGATTGGCGCGAAGGCCGCGGTGCCGACTGGCGCGACGACAACGATCGCAACTAGCTAGTTGAAGTGCGTTTAATGAGCCCCGGCGCGCCAGTGAGCGCCGGGGTTTTTCAATGCCGCTCTTCGGTTCGTCAGATCTCAGGCTTGAGGCAGCCGGGCGTCGATACGCCGGAGCAGATCCAGGAACTCGTCGGGAATCGGTTGATTGACGATGTGGCTGAAGAGCGTTGCCAACTGCGTGTCCGCAAGCAGACGCCCATACCGGCGCCGCCCCCTCGTACGCGGGGCGGGCGTTGTGTTGCCGGTCGAACTCCCGGATGTGGTGCTATCTTCGTTCATTTGAGCGCCCCTTACGCGAGTATCTCATGAGACACTCTACCTTGCCACTAGCTCTAAGAACGCGCGATGAGGCTGATCAGTTCCTAGTTGGGGCACAAATGCTCAGGGAGAAGGGACGGGCGTAGCTCATGCGG
This sequence comes from Alphaproteobacteria bacterium, assembly GCA_031378595.1. Lineage (GTDB taxonomy): Bacteria > Pseudomonadota > Alphaproteobacteria > Micropepsales > Micropepsaceae > SZUA-430. The sequence continues at coordinate 2,238 of JANNEL010000471.1, read as the reverse complement.
GTTGGTTGTCGGCGGCCGCCACGGCTGCACGCGCGCCGCCGAAGTTGGCAGGGACCAGGTGGCGCCACCATGGGCGTCGCTCAACACCGGCTTCGCCTAAAGCCTGCTCGGCGGCGAACAGTTTTTCCATTCCTGTCTTTTTCGCCTCGATATTCGTCTCATTCTCGGCAAGCAGGAGGATTGCGAAGGGCTCGAGGCCCGGCACGTGACGGGCGACTGCTGAAAACAATATCAGGATAGGTACGGCGACAACTGCTGCAAATGGTCCAGATAGCCAGCCGAACATCGCGACTGTCAGAAAGACGCCGAGCGAACTTACCGCGATCCGCCGCGAGACAAGCCATGGCGTAACGAATGTGGATTCGATGAAATTGATGCAGACCAACACCATCGGCGCGACGATCGCTTCGCCGATCGACGGTGCGGCGACCAATTGGGTGAGTGCACACAAGGCAATCGTCGCCGTCGGACCGACATAAGGTATATAGCTCGCGATGCCGAAGGCTACGCCCCAAACCACAGCATAGGGAATGCCCAGAACCGTAAACGCCAGCGCTGCTGCAACTGCCACGCCTGCGTTGATAATCGTCATGATAAACAGATAGTGGGACACCTGCGCGAGCGACTCGTTCATGACCCGCGCAACTCTCAACCGCTGCTCGCGCCCGGACGGCAGGAGTATGATCCGCTTGCGGTACGGCTCTCGTACCGAGATCAGAAACAGCGCCAACACGAACGCATAGATTGCTTGGCCAATGACTTTTGGCGCGAGTTCCATGACGGCGCCACCGGACGATTGGGCAGGTGCGGCGGCTTGTGCGGCGCCCTCGCCACCGGGGATCTTGCTCATCTCGTCAAGCTTGTCGGTGGCAGCCTGGACGGTGCCCAGCCATTCTTTCAAGGGGCGCGCTTTGCGCTCGATGGTGCGCGCGATCTGCGGGGCGTCTTTGATCAGTTCGGACACGCCAGGTGCGACCGCCACCGCGGTTCCGGCGATTATCGCGCCTATACTGACGATGACGACGATTGAGGCCGCGACGGTTGGCAGACCCAGCCGTTCAAGACCCGCAACAATGGGGGCCAATGCCAACGCAAGCACGACGCCGGTCGCGGTCGGCATCAGAAAATCCTGCATCGCCCAGGCGGCGACGCCGCAGGCTATGACTGCGAGTATGATCAGTGAGACGTGGGCGGAGCGGGGAAAAGCCGGCTCCCCGGGTTCGGGGAGCGCGGCAGGGGCGGCTTTGCGTGCTTGTGGCTTTTGGCTCATCGCCGATCCGTTCCCCGTCAGATTTGGAACGCGCCGGCCACGATTTGGTTCCCGATGAGCTTTCGCGGCGCTTGCGCGTTGTCATCACGAATTGGGAGGAAGGTGTTGCAATGGATAACGAAGCGAGCGTTGAGCCCAAGTCGTGACAATCGTTCCCTGCCAGATGACGTTTGTGCGCTCTAAACCTCTGGCGAAGGAACAGAAATAAGGGGCGGATTTTGGCCGCCCCTTGCTGAAGCTGCGTCAGGTCCTATTCCGCCGGCGTGTTCGAGACGGTGCTCGTGCGCGTCGTGCGCGTTTCGACGGTGCGGTCCATTTGAGCGGCGGTGCTCGGAGCGCGAGCGGCCATACGCTCACGATCCAAGCCTTTGTACTTCATCATAATCGCTTCGATTGCCGCAACATCCGCATCGGGCACGCGCGCCGATACAAGCGTGCCGCCGCTCTTGATACGGTCGACGTAGATCTGCGCGTCGTCGTTGTCGACGCCGGCGCCGACCAATGCGCCGATGAGCCCGCCGCCGGATGCTCCGACGGCCGCACCTATCGCGGTCGTAATCAGCCAACCCACGCCGAGCAGGGGGCCCAGGCCCGGAATGACGATCGTGCCCAAACCTGCCAGAAGACCGGCGCCGCCGCCCAGGACGCCGCCGATCACTGCGCCGTCGCCGACGCCGGACTCCGCCATGTTGTTGTCGACAGTGCGATCGTTGGCGCTGCGTTGACCGCTCTGGCCTTCGATTTTGTTGGTGACGATGCTGATCTCTTCGCTGGGGACGCCTGCGGCCTTGATATCGCGAACCGCTTCGGAAGCGTCATCGCGGTTGTCGAACAGTCCATTTACTGTGGTTGTCATGCTTGTTCTCCTGTGAGTGTTTGTGAACTTCGCGCGATGCGAAACTCACCAGTCTTGATCTACCTTGTAGTAGGAATAGGATTTGTCGCGGATCTCGCCGTCGTGCTTCGTC
>JANNEL010000439.1:0-11130 GCA_031378595.1 Alphaproteobacteria bacterium | reverse complement strand
GCCAGATACTCGAAGACGAGTATCTGGCGCTGCGTGGGGCGGCATATGCGCTGCGCACATTGCGCGCGGGTTTCACGACGGTGCGGGATTTGGGTGAGCGGTCGCCTGCGATTTTTGCGTTGAAGAAGGCAATCAACGAGGGGCTGATTGCGGGACCGCGCCTCGTTGTGGCGGGCTCGACGCTTTCGCCGACCGGCGGGCATGCGCAGACCTATGGCTATCGCGACGACGTGAACGCGCTCTTTGCGTCGAGCGGGACGTGCGACGGCGTCGACGAATGCCGCAAGGCGGTCAGGCGGCAGGTCGCGCGCGGCGCCGACGTGATCAAACTGGTGGCGACGGGCGGCGTGCTCTCGAACATCAGCGCGGGCGTCGACCAGCAGTTTACGGACGAAGAGCTGGCCGTGATCGTGAAGACCGCGCACAGCCTGGGCAAGCGCGTTGCGGCGCATGCGCATGGTGCGGCCGGGATCAACGCTGCGCTGCGCGCGGGCGTGGATTCGATCGAGCATGGGTCCTACGTCTCGCCAGAGTCGATTTCGCTGTTCCGTGCGAAGGGCGCCTATTTGGTTCCGACCGTGATTGCGGGCGTGACGGTTGCGGAACATGCAAAGACGAGCGGGTTCCTGACGCCGGCGCAGCGCGTGAAGGCGCTGCAGGTTGGGCCCTTGATGCAAGCGGCGCTCGGCCGTGCTTACAACGGCGGCGTCAAGATCGCGTTCGGAACGGACATGGGCGTGGGTGTGCACGGGCAGAACGCGAAGGAGTTCGCGCTGATGGTTGGCGCCGGTATGCCACCCGCAGAAGCTTTGAAGGCGGCGACCGTGAATGCGGCCGATCTGTTGCAGCTTTCCAGCACGATCGGAACGATCGAGGCAGGCAAGACGGCCGACATCATCGCGGTGCCGCAGGACCCGATGCGCGACATCAAGGTGATGGAGCGGGTTTCGTTTGTAATGCGCGGCGGCGCAATCTACGTCAGCCCATGAGCTTCGAACCCGGCCCCGTTCGCGCTGCGCACCACTTCGATGAAGCGGCGTTGGAGCGTTATCTGCGCACGCACATGGCGGGGTTCGAAGGTCCGCTTAGCGTGCAGCAGTTCGGTGGCGGGCAGTCGAACCCGACCTTTCTGCTCAGCGCTGGGCTCAAGCGCCATGTGATGCGCAAGAAGCCGCCCGGGCAACTGCTGAAGAGCGCGCACCAGGTCGACCGCGAATACCGGATCATGAAGGCGCTGTCGCAGACCGACGTGCCGGTGCCGCGCATGCACGTGCTCTGCGAAGACGAGAGCGTGGTCGGGACCGCGTTTTACGTGATGGATTTCTTGGAGGGCCGGATTTTTCGCGATCCGCAGTTACCGGGTCTCGCACCGGCGGAGCGGACCGCGATCTATGACTCGATGAACGACGTGCTGGCGCGTTTGCACAAGGTCGACTTCGCGAAGGTCGGCCTCGGCGATTTCGGGAGGCCCGGCAACTATTTCGACCGGCAGATTGCGCGGTGGATCACGCAATACCGCGCCGCGCAGACGGATGAGATCGCCGACATGGAGCGGCTGATCGAATGGATGCCGAAGAATATCCCGAGCGACGACAGCGTTACGATCGCGCACGGCGACTACCGGCTGGAGAACTCCGTCTTTCATCCAACCGAACCGCGTATGATTGCGGTGCTGGACTGGGAGCTTTCGACGATCGGGCATCCGCTTGCCGATCTCGCCTACAATTGCATGGGCTACCGTGTGCAGAACCCGCGGCAAGGTGGGCTCGTGAGCGTGGACTTTGCAGCGACCGGAATTCCCAGCGAGCACGCGTATGTTTCGAAGTACTGCGCGCGCGTCGGGCGCGAGCGGATCGAGAACTGGCCGTTCTATCTGAGCTTCGCGGTCTTCCGGCTCGCTTCGATCGCGCAAGGAGTTTACAAGCGCGGGCTCGACGGGAACGCCAGTTCGGCTACCGCGGCCACGTTCGGCAATACTTGCCAATTCCTTGCCGAGCATGCCTGGCGGCTCGCGCACGAGGCCGAATAGGCACGCGATTAACCAGCGCTTAGCCATCGTCCCTCAACGCAAATTTACGCAATAGCCCTACGCTGCGTTCGTGTCGCGTGAACCAGGACCTATGCCGCCAGATCTGGCCCAACAGCCCGCCGTGCAATTGCTCGAACTCGGAGCGCATTTCGCGCTGGCCGAGCGCGCGGCGAAGATCGGCTATTGGCGCCACCAATTGACCGACGGCACCGTGCACTGGTCGCCCGGTCTCTATGCAATGTTGGGTATCGACCCAGCGGAAGTTTCACCGCGCAGCGAGTTCCTGATCGAACGAATTCATCCGGACGATCGCGCGCTTGTTCCCGCGGCTGTCAGCCAAGCCATCCGCGAACGCAAATCGTTCCAGTACCGGACGCGTTCGTGGAACACGGACGAGCCCGAACGTACGTTCGACACCTACGGCGATGTGCAGTGCGACGAGGACGGCCGGGTTAGCGCCATCCTTGGCGTGGTACGCGAGGTGACAGCCGAGGTCGCCGCGCAGCGCACGATCGAGGATCGCGAGGCGGCCTACCGCTTTGTCGCCGAAGAAGCGACCGACATGATCATCCGACACGGCCCGGACGGCACGCCGCTGTTCGTTTCGCCGGCGATCCGCCCCCTTTTGGGCTGCGAGCCGGAAGCGTATCTCGAAGAGCCGCGCTATGCGCGCGTGCATCCCGACGACCTTGAGATGGTGCAGCGCGTTCTCTTGGAAGCGCGGAACGATCGGCGCACTGCGACGCTAACGTATCGTATGCGGCACAATCTTGGTCACTATGTATGGTGCGAAACGCGCGTGCGCTTCGTGTTCGACGCGGTGACGGATGCCCTTATTGGCGCCATCTCGATCTCACGCGACATTACAGAGCACAAGAACTTCGAAGAGGCGCTACACGCCGCCCGCGAGCGCGCGGAGTTTGCCAGCCACACGAAGTCGCGCTTCCTTGCCAATATGAGCCACGAGCTGCGCACGCCGCTGAACGCGATTATCGGCTTCTCGGATATTCTGGCGCGCGAAATGTTCGGACCGATCGGCAGCGAGCGTTACGCCGATTACGCGCGCTTGATCAACGAGTCCGGTGGCATGCTGCTCGACCTCATCAACGATCTGCTCGACATGTCGAAGATCGAGGCGGGCAAGCTTGACTTGCATCCTGAGTATTTTTCCGTTGCCGACACGATCGCGGCATGCGTGCGGCTGCTCTCGATACGGGTGGAGAGCCGCGGCGTCATCCTTACGACGCGTATCGAACCGAACAAGCTGCGCCTCCACGCCGACCCGCGCGCGTTTAAGCAAATTCTGCTCAATCTGGTTTCGAACGCCGTGAAGTTCACCGATGCTGGCGGGCGGATCGATGTGACAGCGACGGTTGAGGGCGAGCGGCTGCGCTTGATCGTGGCCGATACGGGCGTCGGGATTCCGGCGGAAGTGTTGCCGCGACTCGCGCGACCGTTCGAGCAGGCGGCAAACGATCCTGCGCGTGCGCATGGCGGCTCGGGCTTGGGACTTGCGTTGGTGAAGTCGCTAACGCAATTGCACGGCGGCGACTTCGCGTTGGAAAGCCGCCTCGGCCACGGAACGACGGTGACGGTGACGATGCCACTCCGTGCCGCCGACACCGAGTGTGCTGCTTAGTTAAGAAGATATTTCACACGATGAAACGATGGGACGATGGCGCGCCTATGGCGCGCGCTCCTCATTTTTCGGCCTCGTCGATTTGGGCGGACTCCACATACGAAGTTGCGAAAGATCGGCGCGGGGATTGAGTATTCGCTGCACGCCTTCCTTGAACGTGCTAGCCCCGAAATTCATCAGCAAGCCGACCGGCAGATTTAGCAATCTGAGATAGGTAAGGACTTGCTTCACGTGAACGGGAGCAAACTTCTCGACCGATTTCAGTTCGATTAGGAGATTCTCCTCGACTAGCAAATCCGCTTTGAAGGCGTCCTCCAATTTGATGCCAGAATAGACCAAGGAAATGGTCTTTTGCCTTTCGACGCGCAAGCCTTGCTGCGCGAGGGCTTCCGCCAACAACGCCTCGTAGGCGGATTCGAGCAATCCCGGCCCCAGTTCGCGATGGATCGCCAATCCGGCTTTGAGCGCACACCGCGCGAGACCTTCGATGTCCTGCATACCGTCAGCCAAACGCTCAAATGCGGCGATAGAATGACGATGACGCAGAAACGAAAAGCGCGCCCCTTGGGCGCGCCATCGTCTCATCGTGGCATCGTGTGAGGCTTCTGTCTTACTCCGCCGCTTCCATGCGGAGTTGGTTGGAGTATTTGCCGAACTCGAGGCGTGCGATCGTGCGGTTGTGGACTTCGTCCGGGCCGTCGGCGAGACGCAGCGTGCGTTGGCCGGCGTAGAGGCGGGCCATGCCGCTGTCGGTCGTGACGCCAGCGCCGCCCCAGGCCTGGATCGCGTCGTCGATCACCTTCAACGCCATGCGCGGCGCTGCGACTTTGATCATCGCAATTTCCGTGCGGGCGACCTTGTTTCCGACCTTGTCCATCATGTCGGCGGCTTTCAGCGTGAGCAGGCGGCACATTTCGATATTGATGCGTGCTTCGGCTACACGCTGTTCCCAAACCGAATGCTCGGAGATGCGCTTGCCGAATGCTTCGCGGGTCATCAAGCGCTTGCACATCGATGCCAGTGCACGTTCGGCGGTGCCGATCGTGCGCATGCAGTGATGGATGCGGCCCGGCCCTAGGCGGCCTTGCGCGATTTCGAAACCGCGGCCTTCGCCCAAGAGAATGTTTTCGACGGGCACCTTCACGTTTTCGAACACGATCTCGGCGTGGCCGTGCGGCGCGTCGTCATAACCGAAGACCGGCAGCATGCGCTTGATGTGAACGCCGGGCGCGTTCGTTTCGACGAGGACTTGGCTTTGCTGGCGGTACTTGTCGGCGTCCGGGTCGGTCTTGCCCATCACGATCATGATCTTGCAGCGCGGGTCGCCCATGCCTGACGACCACCACTTGCGGCCGTTGATGACGTAATGGTCGCCTTGGCGTTCGATGCGGGTGCGGATGTTCGCGGCGTCCGACGAGGCGACTTCCGGCTCGGTCATGATGAAGGCTGAGCGGATCTCGCCTGCGAGCAATGGGGTCAACCACTTCTTCTGCTGCGATTCGTTGCCGTAACGCTCCAGCACTTCCATGTTGCCGGTGTCGGGCGCGGAGCAGTTGAAGACCTCCGAGCCAAAGCCGACGCCACCCATCATTTCGGCGAGCGGTGCGTATTCGAGGTTGGTCAGGCCCGCGCCGTGCTTGCTCTCGTTCAAGAACAAGTTCCAGAGGCCTTGGGCTTTCGCTTTTGCTTTCAACTCCTCTACGACGGGCACGACGATCCACGGGTTGCCCTTTTCGCGGGCGGCGGCCATCTGGTCGTTGTAGGTTTTCTCGGCCGGGTAGACGAACTTGTCCATGAAGTCGCCGACGCGCTTCATCCATTCCTTCTGCCGGGGTGTGTAATCGAAGTTCATTTTGTTCCTCCTTCAGACAATGACGATGGCGGCGACCTTAGCCTCGGGGTGAGCCGCGACCTAGGGGGAATTGTTTGCGCATCCGTCGCAGCAGGCGTAAAACCCGGGACATGGACTTGCGCCTTCGCAGATTGGCGGAGCACCTTCGCAGCCGGCCCCGTGTCGCGGACTTCTCACCCGCGGCGGTCGACCCCGACCTGTTGCCGCATCTCTTCGTTCTCGATATCGAGTCGGGTCAGGACCCGATCAGGTTGCGCATCCGGCTTGTCGGCACGGCACTCGATCAAGCGTTTCTGCGGCCGTTGGCTGGGCGCCACTTAGAGGACTTCATTCATGGTCCGCGCGGTGCAGACGTCGTCGAGGGCTTTCATCAGTGCGCGATCTCGCATGAACCGATCTGGATGCGCCAAGTGGTGCGTATTCGCGAGCACCTGCCGCGCTTCGTGGAAGGGATTGCGTTCTATCTCGACCCGGATCGCGTGTACGGCGGCCTCATTGTCGGGGAACTTCCGACCGACGTCAGCGAAGGCAGTTTCGAGAGCCACCCCGTTTACTGACGACGGGCGCGGAAAAAGTCTTTGAGCAGCGTCGCGGCTTTGGCCTCCGTGTCACCGGCCACGTGCACGATTTCGGGACGATGATGACAGGTCGGCTGTTCGAAGAATTTCGGGCCGTGCGCGATGGCGCCGCCCTTTGGGTCGGCCGCTGCGTAAACGAGGCGTTTGATACGTGCGAACGAGATCGCGCCGGCGCACATCGCACAGGGCTCGAGCGTCACGTAGAGCGTCGTGCCGACGAGGCGTTCGTTGCCGAGGCGCTTTGCCGCCGAACGGATGACCAGCATCTCGGCATGCGCCGTCGGGTCCTTCGTTTCGACGATCATGTTGCCGGCGGAGGCCAGCATCTCGCCGGGGTCCGGCCCGACGAGGACGGCGCCCACGGGGACTTCGCCGCGCGCGGCCGCGGCCGCGGCCTCGGCGAGGGCGACATCCATCCAGCGGTCGTCGGCTTGCGTCATCATTTCCGTATGCCCTTCGCACGCCTCTGGTACAACCCCGGCCATGAGCGACAAAGAGGTCGGAGACGGCGATCGCATCGCCAAAGTTTTGGCGCGGGCGGGCGTTTGTTCGCGCCGGGATGCGGAGCGTTTGATTGCGGAGGGGCGCGTGGCCGTCGACGGCCACGTACTGGCGACGCCTGCCTTCAAGGTTAAGGCCGGGGCGAAGATTCTGGTCGACGGGAAGCCGGTGAAGGAGCCGGAGCGGGCGCGGCTCTTTCGCTATCACAAGCCCAAGGGCCTCGTGACCACGCATCGCGACGAGAAGGGCCGCGCGACCGTTTTCGAGAACCTACCCTCGGGGATGCCGCGCGTCATTTCGATCGGGCGGCTCGATTACAATTCGGAAGGCTTGCTGCTGCTCACGAACGACGGCGAGTTGGCGCGTAAGTTGGAGTTGCCGTCGAGCGGGTGGATCCGGCGCTACCGCGTGCGCGTGTTCGGGAAGTTGGTGCAGGCGGATCTCGACCGGTTGCTCAAGGGTGTCGAGATCGAGGGCGTGAAGTATCAACCCTTCGAGGCCAAACTCGATCGCCAGCAGGGCGGGAACGCTTGGGCGACGATTGCGCTTAAAGAGGGCAAGAACCGCGAGGTGCGCCGCTTGATGGAGCATATCGGGGTGAAGGTGAACCGGTTGATCCGCGTCACGTTCGGGCCGTTCCACCTGGGGCAGCTGAAAGAGGGCGACGCCGACGAGATTCCAGCGAAGGTGTTTCGCGACCAGCTCGGCATCAAGAAGGGCGTGGGCTGGGCCTGATGCGGATCGTTGCGGGCAAGCATCGGGGCCTTTCGCTCGCCACGCCGAAGGATGCGCGCGTGCGGCCGACGTCGGATCGCGTGCGCGAGGCGCTGTTCAACGTGCTTGCGCACAACGATTTCGGGATTGGGTTCAAGGTCGAGGGCGCGCGTGTGCTCGACCTCTTCGCGGGGACGGGTGCGCTTGGGCTCGAGGCACTTTCGCGCGGGGCGCTCTATGTGCTTTTCGTCGACGATCATTTCGAGAGCCGCGGGTTGATCCGGCGCAACGTGGAAGCGGCGCATGCGACGGGGGCGACCAAGATTTGGCGGCGCGACGCGACCGTGCTGGGCGATATGCCAGGAAATGCCGGTGGGCCGTTCGACCTCGTGTTCCTCGATCCGCCGTATCGCAAGGGGCTCGCCGAGTTGGCGTTGGTCAGTGCGCGCGACGGCAAGTGGTTCGCACCGAACGCGCTTGTCGTTGCCGAGATGGCGGCGGATGAAGCGTTCGCGATGCCGGCTGGGTTTTCCGCGCTGGATGAGCGGACTTATGGCGACACGAAGGTGGTGTTTCTTACCCCCGCCCTGGCGTAAGCTCGCGCTCATGACGGACGAACCGATTTCGCCGCCGCCGCGGCGGTTGTTGTTTTTGGAGCCGCGCGGGTTGATCGATATCCCGACGCTGTTTATTGCGGCGCCGTTTCTCTTGAGCGCGCCGCGGGGGCGCAAGCATGGGGTCGTCGTGCTGCCGGGGTTCGGTGCGGATGATCGCTCGACGGTTTTGCTCCGCCATTATCTCTCGCTGCTCGGCTACGATGCGCATGGGTGGAACCGCGGGCGGAACGTGCGCCGGCCGGGCGAGGACTTGCCGACGGTGATCGCGCAGATCAAAGCGCTGAAGGCGAAACACGAGGCAGCGGTGACGCTGATCGGGTGGAGCCGCGGCGGGATCATGGCGCGCGAGATTGCGCGGCAGGTGCCGGACGAGGTTCGGATGGTGATCACGCTGGGCAGTCCGTTCGCCGATCCGACGGCGAACAATGTCGGCGCGATATGGAAACTGCTTACCGGCGAGGACGTGCCGCGCAACCCCGAGCGGATCAAGCAGCTCGCCGAGCCGATCCCGGTTCCGGCGACCGCGATCTTTACGAAACAGGATGGCGTGGTGGCGTGGCAAGCGTGTCTCGAACGCGAGGGCGAGAACCGCGAAAACGTCGAAGTGCGCTCGACGCATATCGGGCTTGGGTTTCATCCGCCGGCGCTTTGGGTGATCGCCGACCGGCTAGCACAGAAGTGGGACACGTGGACGCCGTTCAAGCCGAGCAAGTTGGTGGCGCCATTTTTTCCGCGGAAGGCGGGCGTGTACTACGCTGGGTAGCCGGATCGCGGAAGAGGGACTCGCATGACAGTTGGTCTCGTCACTACCTTGGTTTTAGTGTTGTCGATCTGCGTGTACATAACGCTGGTCGGAGAGTTGTTTTTCTATCTTGAGAAGCATCATCAGCAGATGTGGCGTGAACTCGGCGAACCCTGGCCGTGGAATTCAACTCCCGGCAACATCTTTAGCTCGGCCAAATTTATCTTCTTCGGAGGCGCCTTGCGGCTGTGGGACGACCCACGGCTGCGCGTTCGTGTCGTAGGCGTTTGGGTTTCATTTGCGGTGACGGTCGCCGTTATTGTTCTTGCCAACGCGATGGGTCGCTAGGCTAGCTGAACATACTACCGCCCCCTCTGCGGGGCGGTCGAACGTTGGAGCCCGTGAGGGCGAGAAGGTTCGGGTGGGGGGCCGGAGGCTCAGCGCCCCCCACCCGAAATTTCTTCGCTCCGCGTCGAAATTTCGACCGCCCCTCGGCGGGGGCGGTAGAGGGATATGTTGGTGTCAGCGGCGGCCGAATAGTTTTTCTACGTCGGCGAGCTTCAGTTCCACGTAGGTGGGGCGGCCGTGGTTGCATTGGCCGGAGAGCGGCGTTTGTTCCATTTCGCGGAGGAGCGCGTTCATTTCTTCAAGCGTGAGGCTACGCCCTGCCCTCACCGCGCTGTGGCAGGCCATGGTCGAGCAGATTTCGTCGAGGCGTTCTTTCAGCGAGAGCGCGCCGCCGTATTCGGCGATTTCATCGGCGAGGTCGCGGATGAGGCCTTTGACGTCGCCGCCTTTCAGGAGTGCTGGGACTTCGCGGACGAGGACGGCGTCGGCGCCGAAGGGTTCCAGGATCAGGCCCAGTTCGGCGAGTTCGGCCGCGCGCGTTGTCAGGCGGTCGACGGAAGGGCCGTCGAGGTCGACGACTTCGGGGATGAGCAGAGCTTGGCGTTCGATGCCTTTGGCGGCGATCGCGCGTTGCAGCCGGTCGAGCATCAGCCGTTCGTGGGCTGCGTGCTGGTCTACGATGACGATGCCGTCGCCGGTTTGGGCGACGATGTAGGTGTTGTGCAACTGGCCGCGCGCGACGCCCAAAGGAAATCGATCGTTGCTCGGCTGCGTTTGGTCGAGCGGGCGGGCGAGTGGCGGCGCGTCGATGAAGTTGCGTTGGGCCGGTTCGTAGAACGCGGCGGCTTCGCGCAACAGTCCGGGGCTGGGCCGCGGTTCGGCGAACGCGTAGCTTCCCGGTGCGAGGCGTTCGAGCGTGCTGGTCGCGACGGTCGTTGAGCTGCGCGTTCCGCCGGCGTGGAGGGCTGCTTTGAGCGCGCTCACGATCAGGCCGCGGATTAGGGCTGCATCGCGGAAGCGGACTTCGGTCTTCGCAGGGTGGACGTTGACGTCGACTTCGTGCGCGGGAAGATCGAGGAAGAGCGCCACCACAGGGTGACGATCGCGTGCGAGGACATCGGCGTAAGCGCCGCGGACGGCGCCGACGAGCAGCTTGTCGCGAACCGGCCTTCCATTCACGAACAGGAATTGCTGGGCGGCGGTGCCGCGGGCGTAGGTCGGCAAGCCCGCGTAGCCGGTGAGTTTCGCGCCTTCGCGCGCGGCGTCGATAGGCATGGCGTTTTCGGCGAAGTCGGCGCTTAAGACAGCGGCGAGACGGCGGAGCCTGCCGTCGAATAGATCGCCGGGTTCGGCGGCCACTTTGACGACCGTGCGTTCTTCGGTCGCCAGGCGGAAGCCGACGTCGGCGCGCGCGAGCGCAAGGCGCTTCACGATTTCGATGACGGCGGCGGTTTCGGACCGTTCGGACTTCAGGAATTTGAGGCGGGCGGGTGTCGCGTAGAAGAGATCACGCACTTCGACGATCGTGCCGTTAGCGCCGTGGCCTTCGAACGGCGCGGGACGCGGGCGCGTGACCTGGCCGCCCTCGACAGTGACGGCGAACGCCTCCTTCGCACCCTTCGCGCGCGAGGTGATGGTGAGCCTTGCGATTGCGCCGATCGAGGGTAGCGCCTCGCCGCGGAAGCCCAAGGTCGCGATCGCCATCAGGTCGTCGCTGCCCGCTTCGTCGCGGGGGAGCTTTGAGGTTGCGTGGCGTTCGACGGCCAGCGTTAGTTCGTCCGCGCTCATGCCGATGCCGTCGTCGGCGATGCGGATCAGCGTCATGCCGCCACCCGCGATCGTGATGTCGACGTTCTTCGCGCCGGCGTCGATTGCGTTCTCGGCGAGTTCTTTGACGGCCGATGCCGGGCGTTCAACGACTTCGCCCGCAGCAATGCGGTTGATCGTGCCTTCGGCGAGCCTGCGGATACGTCCGCTCATCCGCCCAGATACTTGCGCGTCAGGCGCTTGCTTTCTTCGACCGCGGGCTGGCCGAACGGATCGACGTTCCAGAGGCGGGCGGCGATCAGTGTTTCCAAGATGAAATGCATCATCAAGGCCCCGAGATTGC
>JANNEL010000428.1:0-1626 GCA_031378595.1 Alphaproteobacteria bacterium | reverse complement strand
GCGTGAACAGTTCCGTCCCGATGTTCGGGCTTAGCGTACAGCGTATAAAGCCGCAGCGATTTCTCGCCCGTGTTGACGATGTTGTGGCGTGCGCCGGCCGGGACGATCACGGCATGGTCCGTCTCGATCTTCGAACTGACGCCGTCGATCCAAGCTTCGCCCTTGCCTTGTTCGACGCGGAAAAACTGATCGCGCGTTTCGTGTACTTCTTCTCCGATATCCTCGCCGGGAAGTAGAGACATCAGCACGAGTTGCAGGTTCTTGCCGGTGTAAAGGACGCGGCGAAAATCCCGGCCCTCTACCGCGAGTTTTTCGATGTCGTTGGTGATGAAGCCCTTCATGGCGTAGATCCAATCCTATGCTATTCTTCTTGCGGAAATGCGGAGCGGCGCGGGCCGACGTATCTTGGAGGCATATTTTGGATGGTCTTTCCCACCTGTCAGCGAAAGACGACATTCACGCACGACATTTGTCATGATGAATCGCACGACGACTCTCACGGCGACACCGACTAAACGTTTCTGCTGGACGCTTGGTTCCACCACGGGCAATCGCAATTCTCCGCGACCCGTTCGATTTGCTGAAGGGCCGAGCGCATGAGACCGATTGAAACGCTGTTGTTACTCGTCAACTTTGTGACACTCCTCCCGTTGGCGATATCACTGCCGCGCTGGATGCGTTACGCGGCGCCGATCGCGTTATCGATCGCCGTCGCGCAAGTATTGGTCGTCACTACGCGCTCCCTACGTGCAAGATGCCGGCGTGCTTGCACCGTTGGCGCGTCTGCTGCGGTTGCCGGAATTCACTCTCAGACATTTGAGATACGTCACCACCAACGCGATCGCGTCCGCAGCCGTGGCAGACGGCGCGCCCAACTATCCCGTGTTGATCTTCTCACACGGGCGCGGCGGATATCGCCAGCACAACACCCAGCAAGTCGAAGAGCTGGTGTCGCACGGCTACATCGTAGCGGCCATCGATCACCCCTACGCTGCCAGCGGCGTGATCTTTCCCGATGGGCGCATCGTACCGTTCGATTCCCGCATGCTCGAACGTGCATTCATCAGCGGCATCATCCCGTATCTCGCGCAAGACGCCGTGTTCACGCTCGATCAGCTTGCCGCCTTGGACCAGGCCGATCCGAAGGGCGTCCTGACCGGGCGGCTAGACCTGCAGCATGCCGGCATCTTCGGGGTGTCGCTGGGCGGTGCGGTCAGTGCGGAGGCCTGCCGGCTTGAACCGCGCTTTCGGGCCTGCCTGGCGATGGATGTCTTCATGCCTGCCGACGTGGTGAAGTCGGGCTTGCAGCAGCCGACGATGTTGGTCAGCCGTGATGCCGAAACCATGCAGCTCGAAGGCTGGGCACAGAAAGACATCGACGAGACTCAGACCACCATGCAGGCTGTGTTCGAGCGACTGCCCGCGGAGGGTTATTTCGTCCGGGTGCCCGGCATGTTTCACGCGAATTTTTCCGATGCGCCGCTGTTCTCGCCGCTCACGTCGTGGCTCGGTGTTACCGGGCCGATCGACGGCGTGCGGGCACATGGCATCGTCAACGCCTACTCGGTAGCATTCTTCGACCGGCACCTGAAGGGGACCGCGGCGGCGTTGCTAGTGGTCTGATTC
>JANNEL010000421.1:0-1924 GCA_031378595.1 Alphaproteobacteria bacterium | reverse complement strand
CCGTGAACCTCAAACCGGCTGCGGGCGCAGAGTGCATGGCCCCGCGATAGACATCGAGCTCAGCGCTGGTCATCTCGCGAAACCGCGTCGTCCCCGTGTTCGCCTTCGCCCAAGCCGCCAACCCGCGCCGCGCGTTCTCGGGCGACATCCAAACGACGGCATGCCCATCGGCCCTGACGAGGTCCGGCGCCTCCGCGAGCGCCGCCAACCGCTGCCACGCTTGAAGGGCATCCGCTTGCAGCGAACCCAACGCCGCCGTTCCGCGTTCGAATTTCTTGGCGCTGCTCGCCGCCATGAAGCGAATGGACCACGGCAACCACAGCCCGACATCGCGGGCGCGGAAATCAAGCGCACCACCAAACGCAAACAGCCGCTTGGGAAAACTCAAGATCGTGGGCCACGACGCCAGCGGCTCGACCTGCTCCGTCGCAATGTGGCCCGCATTGCCGAACGATGCGCCGCGCCGCGGACCCCCCGGATCGACGATCGCAACATCGAAGCCGGCGGCCTTGAGGCGGAGCGCCGAAGCTGCGCCGACCATGCCCCCGCCGATCACCAAAATGGACTTCGCCACCGCTTCCCCGCCGGAATTTTCGTGTACGATCTCTCGCGAACTTGAGACCAAAGGTCAACCAATGACGGCACCACGCATCGGCTGGTCGGGCGTATTCCCCGCAGCGACCACCCAGTTCAAATCCGATCTCTCGGTCGACTACGAACCGACGCAACGCATGCAAGACGCATTGGTCAAGGACGGCATCGACGGCCTCGTGATCTTAGGCACGGTCGGCGAAGGCAATTCGCTCGACGCGGAGGAAAAGCGCAAGCTGATCGCCACAACGGTTGAGGCCGCGCGCGGCCGCGTACCCGTCATCGTCGGCGTCTCTGAGATGACGACCCCGCGCGGCGCCGCCCTTGCCCGTGACGCGGAGAAACTGGGCGCGGCCGGTTTGATGGTCTTGCCCGCCATGGTCTACGTCCCGACTGAGGAAGAACTGGTCACGCATTTCCGTACGATCGCCGATGCGACGGCGCTTCCGATCATGCTCTACAACAACCCGCCCGCCTATCGCGTGAGCATTTCGCTCAAGACGCTGAAGCACTTGGCCGAGCAGGCGAACATCGTCTGCATCAAGGAAAGCGCACCCGACACGCGCCGCTTCACCGACATAGCGAACGCGCTCGGCGACCGGTTCGTCGTCTTCGCGGGCCTCGACGACGTTGCTCTCGAAGGCGCAGTGCTCGGCGCGCGCGGCTGGGTTTCGGGCTTGACCAATGCCTTCCCGAAGGAATCTCTGGCGCTCTGGCGCGCAGCGCAAGCGGGCGACCTGGCCACGGCGCGCACGATCTACCGCTGGTTCATGCCGATGCTCCACCTCGACGCGGAACACGACCTCGTTCAGTCGATCAAGCTCGCCGAACAAATCATGGGCCGTGGCAGCGAACGCGTGCGCCCGCCACGTTATCCGTTGACCGGCGCGCGCCGCGCCTACGTGACCGAAATCGTCGAAACGGCGGCCGCGCGCCGCCCGAAGCTCCCGGCGAACTGATGCGCGACACGTTTCACTGCATCGACGGCCACACGGCGGGCAACCCCGTGCGCCTCGTCGCGCAAGGCGCGCCCGAGCTGCGCGGCGCATCGATGAGCGAACGCCGCCAAGACTTCCTCGCCCACCATGACTGGATCCGCACCGGCCTGATGTTCGAACCGCGCGGTCACGACATGATGTCGGGCGGCTTCCTCTATCCGCCGACGACGCCCGAAGCAGACATCGGCATCCTCTTCATCGAAACCAGTGGCTGCCTGCCGATGTGCGGCCACGGCACGATCGGTATCGTCACATTCGGGATCGAGAACGGCCTGATCCGCCCTAGACAACCCGGCCGCTTCATTGCCGAAGTTCCCGCGGGCCAAATCGAGATT
>JANNEL010000373.1:0-16849 GCA_031378595.1 Alphaproteobacteria bacterium | reverse complement strand
CTTGCGTGCGAGCGAGATGGCTTCTTCCGCAGTTTCGGCAGCCGTTACCAGGAACCCACGCGCTTCCATGGCGCGGGCGAGCCGCTGACGAAACGGCGCGTCGTCATCGACGATCAAGAGCGTTTTGTCCGGCAGTCCTTCGGCGGATAGGGCCACGGAATTCCCCTCAGAGCTTGGCTGGCCGGGAATATAGGGGGGCGCGCGGTTGGAGGCCAGCGGGGTCTTGGCGCTTATCCTCTTGAAGTTGCAGGCGTCTCAAGACTCTTGCGCGGGAAGTCGACGCGCACCAGGGCGCCTGCCTTCGGGCGGTTGCCGAAGTTAACGGTGCCGCCGATGCGTTCGATGAGCGTTTTGGCGATGAAGAAGCCGAGCCCCATGCCCGAATGGCCGTCGGCGTGCGCGTTGCCGGTCGACTCGCGTTCCGGGTCGACGCCCGCGCGCGAGGTCACATACGGCTCGCCCAGCCTTGCCAGGATCACGGGGTCGAAGCCTGCGCCATCGTCGGCGATCGTCATGTGGACAGTGTCGCCGTCCCACGTGGCTTCGATGTCGACGCGGTTTTCGGCGAAGTCGACGGCGTTCTCGATGAAGTTGCCGAGGCCGTGGACGATTTCCGGCGTGCGGCGCACGGTGAGCGTGCCGGTGCCGGTCGTCGTGATGTTGATGTCGATCCCGAAGCCGCGGTGCGGCTCGGCGATTTCGTCGATGAGGGCAGGTAGGGGGAGGCGCTTGGCGATCGTGTCTTCGTCGGTGTCTTGCTGCGAAAGCTTTGACAGGATTTCTCGGCAGCGTTCGGCTTGGCCGCGTAGCAAGCGCACGTCCTCAAGCCATTCGCTGTCCTTCGGCATGCCACGCTCAAGCTCGCGGGCGACGACGGCGATGGTCCCCAAGGGCGTGCCGAGTTCGTGGGCCGTCGCGGCGGCGAGCGCGCCGAGATCGGAGAGGCGTTGTTCGCGGGTCAAAGCTTCTTGCGTCGCGGCGAGCGCTGCTTGCATGCGTCGGCTTTCGTCGGCTGTGCGCCACGCGTAGATCAGGCAGAAGCCGATGCCGAGCGTTAGCGAGATCCACGTGCCCGCAACATAGAGCGGCGGGAGTTCCAGCGGCGCTTTCGGATCCCACGGCAACGGCCAGTGGAACACCGAGATAAACGAGATGCTGCCGAAGGCTAGTAGCGCCAGTGTCAGGGTAGCGCCGAGGCTCAAGTTGCCGGCTGAGATTACGATTGGCGCGAGGTAAAGCAGTGTGAACGGGTTTTCGATGCCGCCGGTGAGCGCCAGCATCGAGGTTAGCTGCAATATGTCGAACGCCAATTGGGCGGCGGCTTCGCGCTCGCTCATCACGCGGACGCCGCGGTGGCGGAAGAACAGCACGGCGTTCAGGCCCAACGTCGCGCCGATCACCATCAGGCATTGTCCGATCGGCATCTGATATCTCAGGCCGAAGAAGACGATGACGATCGCGACCAGCTGACCGATGAGTCCCAGCGTGCGCACGACGAGGAGCGTGCGCATACGGAGATTGGAACTTGTGGCGGTTCCTTCAACCGAAAAAAGACCGACGGGAAAGAACGAAATTTCTGCGCCGGGCTTTGCGCCCTGTGCCAGCGCGGTTTGTCCGAGAGCAGCTATTTTGAGGCAGCCTTCTTGGTTTTGAACAACGCTTCGGCGTCCTTCCAGCCTGCGCGCGCGACGATGTCGAGTGCCGTCGCGCCGGATGCGTCGGTATCGTCGGCGTTCGCGCCGCGCTCCAACAGAAGCTTTATGACATCGTTGTGGTGCGCGCGCGCCGCCTTGATCAGAGCGGTCTCGCGCAGTGCGCCGGTTTGATCGATGTCGGCTTTGTTATCCAGCAGATAGGTGACGATTTCGAGGTCGCCGTTCGAGGCGGCCAGCGTCAACGGCGACGTCTCATCTTTCTTAGAGCGGTCGTCGGGGCGGGCGCCGTTCTCGACCAACAGCTTAACGATTTCGAGATTGCGCTCTGCGACTGCGAGCACGATGACCGGCGTGCCGTCGGCGGCACGTGAATGGACGGATGCCCCGTCGATGATGGCGGTCTTCGTCGCGTCGAGCGAACCTTCGCGGATCGCCTCGACGATCGGCAGGTCGTTAAAGAAGTCGAGTTTCGCGTGTGCCGGTATAGCGGCCGTCAGCGCACCGGTCATTGCCAACGCTAGGCCGGCGAGAACTGCTTTGAAACGCATGGGACCGCACCAAACTTGCAATTGAATACTACCAGGCTTCGCGTGGAATTGCATAGGCCAGTTCAAGGGTTTAGCGGGCGTTAATCGCTCATCACGTAAAGGGATCACGTCGGGCGGAAAGGATTGCGGCAGTTCATGAGCAAGGGTGGCAAACGGCGTTCGCGCCCAAGCTCTTCCGGCCGCCGCGTGCGCGCAGAGGATCCGCCGGAGAGCGGGGGCGGATCGCCGCGCGGCTGGCGGGTGCTTTATTTGCTTTCGATCGCATGTATTTGGTGCGGGCTCGGTATCGCTGCCGTACTCGCCTTTTTCGCGGCGGACTTGCCTTCGACCGAGGGACTTTGGCGGCAGGAGCGAACGCATGCCGTGACACTGCTCGACGTGAACGGGCGGGTGATTGCGCGGCGCGGCATCGATTCAGGTTTGCCGGTGACACTCAACGACCTGCCGGCGTTCGTGCCGCAAGCGGTGATCGCCAGCGAGGATCGACGGTTCTATTCGCATTTCGGATTGGACTTTTGGGGCTTGGGCCGCGCGGCTTGGGTGAACCTGAACGCGGGGCGCGTGATCCAAGGCGGATCGACAATCACGCAGCAGCTGGCGAAGAACCTGTTCTTGAAGCCCGAGCGTACGTTTGGCCGCAAGATTCAAGAGGCGCTGCTTGCGGTCTATCTGGAGATGTCGTTCTCGAAGGATGAGATTCTCGCGATCTATCTCAACCGGGTCTATTTCGGCGCCGGTGCTTACGGGATCGATGCTGCGGCACGGCGATACTTCAACAAGCCGGCGTCGCGGCTGACGTTGGTCGAAGGTGCGATCCTTGCGGGGCTCTTGAAGGCGCCCACTCGCTATTCACCCGTGAACGGCATCGAACTTGCGCAAGAACGTGCCAGCTTCGTGTTGCAAGCGATGGTCGAGACCAATGTCATTACGCGTCAGCAGCGCGACGAGGCGTTGCGCACGCGACCGAAGCTTGCGACCAGCGCTGAGACGCAGGGCAATCAGTACTTCGTCGACTGGGTGATGGAGCGTCTACCGGGCCTCGTTGGCCGGCCAAAGGTCGATCTTGTCGTGCAGACGACACTCGATCTCGAGTTACAGCGTCTCGCGGAAGATTCCGTGCTGAAGACGTTGCGCGCGAAAGCCAGGCCAAATGTTCAAGGCGCGCTGGTTGCGATGACGACCGATGGCGCCGTTAAGGCGATGGTTGGCGGGCGCTCTTACGTCAGCTCGGAATTCAACCGGGCGACGCAGGCAAAGCGGCAGCCGGGATCAGCGTTCAAGCCCTTTGTCTTCTTGGCAGCGCTCGAGGCGGGCAAGACACCCGCAACGAAGGTCGTCGACGCTGAGGTGACGTATCGTGGTTGGACGCCGGCGAACTTCTCGCAGAAGCATGAGGGCGAGATGACGATGGCCGAAGCGTTGGCAAAGTCCGTCAATACGGTCGCGGTCAAGCTCTGCCTTGAGGTTGGGCCGGAGACGGTTGCACGGGCGGCGCGGCGCATGGGCATTGTGTCGGACTTGGCCGCCGTGCCGTCGCTTGCGCTCGGCACGTCCGAGGTGACGCTCTCGGAGCTTGTTGGTGCGTATGTGCCGTTTGCGACCGGTGGCCGGAAGGCGGTTGCGCACGGCGTCACGCGCGTGGCCACGATCGACGGCGATGTACTCTACGAACGATCGGGTTCTGGTCTTGGTAGCGCAATTAGCACTGAGACGGCCGGTGCGATGAACCGCATGTTGATCAAGTCGATCCGCGAAGGGACGGGCAAAGCTGCGGCGCTGGCTGGACGGCCGTCGGCGGGCAAGACCGGAACGTCGCAAGATTTCAAAGACGCGTGGTTCGTCGGCTACACGCGCCAACTCGTCGCCGGCGTCTGGACGGGCAACGACGCGAACGCGCCGATGGACAAAGAGAATCGCGGCGGCACGTTGCCCGCGATGATCTGGAAGGCGTTCATGGAGGGCGCGACCGCTGGTCAACCGGTCATGCCGCTGCCGGGCAGCGATGTCATCGACGAGCCCGCCGAAGACGAGGGCTCTGCCTTCGACGACTTACTGGCGGGCTTATTCGACGACAAGAAGCCGAACTAAGCCACGCGGCGGCGCTTAGGGCGTTGCGCGCTGTAACGGTGTAGTTCGGTGCCGTTTTCGCGGAGCCAAACCTGTGCAGCTTCGGCTTCGTTTTCGCCCACCAAACGATCGACAAGGCGCCAAAAGCGCGTGCCATGGTTCATTTCGCGCAAGTGAGCGACTTCGTGCGCGACCACGTAGTTCAACACGTGGTTCGGGGCCATGATCAGGCGCCAGGAGAGCGAGATCGCGCCTGTCGTGGAGCAGGAGCCCCAGCGGCTTGCGGCGTCCCGGAACGTGATGCGCGTTGCTTCGACGCCAAGCTCGGCGGTCAAAGTGGTCACGCGGCGCGTGATGTGGGTGCGGGCTTGGCGCTTTAGCCAATCCTCCACGCGGCGGGGCGCGTGTTCGCGCCGGCCGGAGATGCGGATCGTCGGGCGCGAAGCTTCGTTGTCCACCCAGACGCCGCCGTGTTCCGGGCTCAAGCGCAGAACATGCAGCGTGCCTTTGAATAAGACTGTGTCGCCTGGCTCAAGATAGACTGGCTCGGGCACCTTGGCGAGGCGGCCGGCAATCCAATCACCTTCTTGGCGTGCGAAGTCGAGCGCCTTGGGGACCGAACGTTCACTGGGGGCGATGATGGCGACTTCGCCGGTCGACGGGTGCACTTTCACGATGAGCCGCCGCGCGCGCGGGTTCAGCCGCACCTTTACGGACACGGACCTGCCGCCGATCCTCAACGTTTCGTCCCGCGAGCGTCTTTTCACTTCTGCCTGCCCCCTCGAAACCGGTTACACTCCTCACAGACTCCTCACCTCAAACCCAGTTTCAGACCATGACGGATCGACCGCGTTTTCACTTGGCCTTTCCCGTTCACGACCTGCACGGGGCGCGCGCCTTTTACGGCGGTGTGCTCGGTTGTCCGGAAGGTCGATCGAGTGACGAATGGGTCGATTTCGACTTCTTCGGGCACCAGATCGTCGCCCATTTGACCCCCTCCCAACCCGCTTTGGAAGGGGCAAACGAGGTTGACGGCGAAGAAGTTCCTGTGCGGCACTTCGGTATCATCGTAACCCCTTCAAAATTCAGGGAAATTGCCGAAAAACTGCAATCCGCAGGCGCGCGATTTTTGATCGAGCCGCAGACCCGATTCCAGGGGCTTCCCGGTGAGCAATTAACGCTGTTCGTTGCCGACCCGTCGGGCAATGCGCTCGAATTCAAAGCCTTCGCCGACGACCGCATGGTCTTTGCAAAGGATTAACGGGCGAGCCGTTTGTTAATACCACATTAGGGTTAACGAAGCGTTAGCCTGAGGTGTCCTTCGAGTGCCTCAATCGCGGGTGCCGCCGCTTCGACTTTGATGGTCGTCATTCCCATGTCGCGCGCCGGCTTCAGATTGATGCCGAGGTCGTCGAGATAGATGCAGCGAGCGGGCTCGACACCCAGTGCTTCGGTCATCATGCGGTAGATGCGCGGGTCGGGTTTGCGAATGCCGGCCTTCGACGATTCGATCACGTGCTGGAACAGGCTCATCGCCTCATCGACGCCGCGATTGTTCCACATGCCGCCGTGTTTGTTGTCGGACTTGACGTTGTTGGTGATGCAGCCGGTTTTGAAGCGCGCTGAAATGCGGCGGAGCGCTTCCAACATCGACGGACGGATGGCGCCCTGCAGACAGGCGATGACGTCGCGGCCGCCGAGTTCGAAGCCCTGTGCGCGCGCTTCATCGGCAAAGGCGACATCGAAGGCGTCCGGATTGATTTCGGCACGCTCGAACTTGGCCCAGGCGTTGTCGTGAGGGTTCGCGGCATTGATCCGGCGTATGAAATCCTTAGGCAGTCCGCGTGCCGACTCCAGCTTGTTGAACGCCTCGAAAGGGCTTTCGGTGATGACGCCGCCGAAGTCGAAGATCACTGCCTCAAACATTGCTTTCCCTAATGTCTAACCCCTTGGACATAGCATCTTTTCCGCCGTCTTGCGGCCCTATGTCCCTTGTGAAAAATTGGTGCCGGACGCCTATTCTCCTGCCTAACAGAGACTCCCAAGGAATTCTCCATGTCCGAGGCCCCTGCGAAACGGCCGCTTTCGCCGCATGTGCAGATCTACAAGTGGCCGATCACGATGGGCACGTCGATTTTGCATCGCGTGACCGGCATTGGCTTGGCGATGGGCACGTTGGTGTTGGCGTGGTGGTTGGTTGCGGCGTCGCTCGGGCCCGATGCCTACGCTGTGTTCGAGACGGTGGCGTTCCACTGGTTTGGGCGGCTGGTGTTGTTCGGGTTCACGCTGGCGCTTGTCTATCACGCCTTGAACGGTGTCCGGCACCTCGCATGGGACCTCGGCTACGGCTTCAAGGTCAAAACAGCAAACATGTCCGGCTTGATCGTGTATGGCGCGACGGGAGTGGTGACGCTCGTTATTTGGATCGCAGCCTACGCATCGATGGGAGCGTTTTGATGACCGTTCAAACGCCCCTCGGCCGCGTGCGTGGGCTCGGTTCTGCAAAGAGCGGGGTCGAGCATTTTTGGCATCAACGGCTGACGGCGGCCGCTCTCGTGCCGCTGACGCTTTGGTTCGTGTGGATCGTCGCGCGCTATGCCGGCGCGCCGCATGCGGACGTCGTGGTGGCGCTGGGCCATCCGATCAACGCCGCTTTGATGCTCCTGTTCGTGCTGGCCGGCCTTTACCACATGGTGCTGGGGCTGAACGTTGTGGTCGAGGACTACATCACGACGAAGCTCACGAAGCTGGCGCTGATCTTTCTTGTCAATTTTTCTGCGTTCGCGATCGCCATGGTTTGCGTGGTTGCGGTTATGCGCATTGCGATTAGGTTTTGATCCCCATGGCGCCCTATCCGATCACCGATCACACCTATGACGTCGTCGTTGTCGGCGCCGGCGGGTCGGGCTTGCGCGCGACGCTTGAGGCGGCGCGGCACGGTTTGAAGGTCGCCAACATCACGAAGGTGTTTCCGACGCGCAGCCATACGGTGGCGGCGCAAGGCGGCATTTCGGCGGCGCTCGGCAATATGGAGCCGGACGACTGGCGCTGGCACATGTACGACACCGTGAAGGGGTCGGACTGGCTCGGCGACCAAGACGCGATCGAGTACCTGTGCCGGAACGCGCCGGAAGCCGTGTACGAGCTCGAGCATTTCGGGGTGCCGTTCAGCCGGACGGAAGAAGGCAAGATCTATCAGCGTGCGTTCGGAGGGATGACGAAGGACTTCGGCAAGTCGTCGATCCAGCGCACGTGCGCTGCGGCCGACCGTACGGGCCATGCGATGCTGCACACGCTCTATGGGCAGAGCCTGCGGTACGATGCGGCGTTCTTCATAGAGTACTTCGCGCTCGATCTGATCATGGAGGACGGTCGCTGCCGCGGGTTGATGGCGTGGTGCCTGGATGACGGGTCGATCCATCGCTTTCGCGCGCAGAAGGTGATCCTGGCGACGGGCGGATATCAGCGCGCATACTTTACCTGCACCGGCGCGCATACGTGTACCGGCGACGGCAATGCGATGGTGTTGCGCGCGGGGCTGCCGTTGCAAGACATGGAGTTCGTGCAGTTTCATCCGACCGGCGTCTATGGCGCTGGCGTGCTGATCACCGAGGGTGTGCGCGGCGAAGGCGGGTATCTGACCAACGCGAACGGCGAACGATTCATGGAGCGCTACGCGCCCAGCGTGAAGGACCTCGCCTCGCGCGATGTCGTCAGCCGGGCGATGACGACCGAGATCCGCGAAGGGCGCGGGGTCGGGCCGCACAAGGATCACATTCATCTGCACCTCAGCCACCTCAATCCCAAGATCATTCACGAACGGCTGCCGGGCATTTCCGAGTCCGCGCGTATCTTTGCCGGCGTCGATGTGACCAAGCAGCCGATCCCGGTGCTGCCGACGGCGCACTACAATATGGGCGGTATCCCGACGAACTATCACGGCGAGGTCGTGACGCCGAAAGACGGCAATCCGGATGCAGTGGTGCCGGGCTTGATGGCGATCGGCGAGGCGGCTTGCGTTTCTGTGCACGGCGCGAACCGCTTGGGTTCGAACTCGCTCATCGATCTCGTCGTGTTCGGCAAGGCCGCCGGCGCGAAGTGTGCCGCCGACATCAAGCCGAACGAACGTCAGGCGGATTTGCCGAAGGGGGCAGGCGACAATTCGCTGGCGCGGCTCGACCGTTTCCGCAATGCGAGCGGCGACACGCCGACGTCGGCGTTGCGCCTTCGGATGCAACGAGCGATGCAGAACCATTGCCCGGTGTTCCGTGTGGGGTCGGAGCTTAAGAAAGGCGTCGATGCGGTTTCGGCCGTTTATCGCGATATGACGAGTATCGGGGTCAAGGACCGCTCATTGATCTGGAACACGGACCTGGTCGAGACGCTGGAGTTCGACAATCTGATCTCGCAGGCCGCGGTCACCGTCGAAGGTGCGCTGGCGCGCGAGGAAAGCCGCGGCGGCCACGCGCGCGAGGATTTCCCGAACCGCGACGATGCCAAGTGGATGAAACACACGCTGTCGTGGTTCGACACGAAGACGGGCAAGGTGAAGCTCGACGTCCGGCCGGTGCACACCTACACGCTCTCCAACGATGTCGAATACATCGCACCGAAAGCGCGGGTCTATTGAAGGTTCTCGTCACCGGCGGCTCGGAAGGCATCGGCCTTGCGATTGCGGCCGAAGCCGTGAAGGCGGGCGCCGAGGTTGAGATTTGGGCGAGGCGCGAAGCGAAGCTCAGGCAAGCCGAACGCGCGCTTGGCGTGAAATGGCAAGCCGTCGATGTTGCCGATCCTGCTGCCGTGCGGGAAGCGGCGGCACGAACACCGGTCCCAGACAGGCTGTTCCATTGCGCGGGATATGCCGTCGCTCAATTCATCGATCAGGTTGGCGATGACGACGTTGCGGGTCTTGTGCGAACGAACGTGACCGGGCCCGTGCACATCGCGCGGGCGCTTGCGCCTGCGATGGCCAAGCGCGGATCGGGTGCGATCGTGCTCACGGCATCCGACCTTGGCTTTGTGGGTTTGTTCGGGTGGTCCGTCTATGCGGCGACGAAACATGCGGTCGTGGGCTTTGCCTCGGCGTTGCGCAACGAGTTGAATCCGTTTGGGGTTAGCGTTCAGACGCTGTGTCCGCCCGCGACGCAAACACCCGGGTTCGACAAAGAAAACGAAACGAAGCCTGCGTCGGTGCGCCAAGCGGAAGAGGCGGGCGGCGTGATGAGTGCGGCGGACGTCGCGCGCTATGCCTGGGCACGCGCGGGGCGCGGCGGGTTGCATCTCATTCCCAGCCGGACTTCGCGGGTGCTGTTTGCCATGTCGCGGCTGTCGACGGATTTGGCGCATTCGTTCGTGCGCGCGCCGGGGCCGGGCAGGGCGCGTTAGTGATTCCGGGCACAGGCTGCCTCATGTTGTCGCCACAATCGGCGCCTTAGATCGAGCGGTATTCGAGGGATTCGCATGGCAATTCTTACCGACAGCATCGCGCGGTCGCCGGGTTTGAAGTTTTTGCTGGTCGCGCTGATCACGATCGCGATGTCGGTGCCGTTGCTGTTCATCTTTATCGCGCTGGCGCAACGGGAAGATTATGCGCGGGAGGCGGCGGCCGACATTGCGCGCGGCTGGGGCGGGGCGCAGGTCATCGGCGGTCCGGTGCTCGCGGTGCCCTATGTGGTGAGCGAGGCGCAGCGTAGTGCCGAGGGCGTGGTTAGTGCGGTC
The DNA here is from genome assembly GCA_031378595.1 of Alphaproteobacteria bacterium. Classification (GTDB taxonomy): domain Bacteria; phylum Pseudomonadota; class Alphaproteobacteria; order Micropepsales; family Micropepsaceae; genus SZUA-430. Next base: position 6,861 of record JANNEL010000373.1, on the reverse strand, counting down.
GACGTTCGCCGCGTGGCAGTGTTTCTGCCGAAGCTTTTGAAGGCGGATGCGAACGCGCGCACCGAAACGCGCTCGCGCGGCATCTTCGATGTCACCGTGTTCACGGCAGATGTCGTGTTGGACGGCACCTTCGCAACGCCGGACTTCGCGGAGCTTGGGATCGTTCCAAAATCGGTGCAGTGGGATCAAGCGATCTTGATGCTCGCGATCTCGGATCTGCAGGGGCTTGCGGAGAATGCGTCCGTGACGTGGGGCGCCGGCAAAACGGATGTGCCGTTCCGGCCGGGGCTTGTGCAGGAGCTTGCCGCCTATCCCGGCATCAATGCGCGGGTACCGTTGACGGCTGAGAAGGCCGAGCTTGCGTTTTCGATTGCCTTGAAGCTGCGCGGGACCGGCGACCTGCAGTTCGCGGCGGCAGGTGAAGAGACTGACGTCACCGCCAAGGCGAACTGGCCGCATCCTAGTTTCTCGGGAAGTTTCTTGCCGGTCGAGCGCTCAATCGACGCCACCGGGTTCAGCGCGCGCTGGAAGGTGCCGCACCTTGCGCGCAACCTGCCTCAAGCGATGCCGACACCGGACAATTTGACGAACGGGTTCAACATCGCGAGTTTCGGCGTTTCGTTCTATCAGCCGGTGAAATTCTATCTGCTGGTCGAGCGGGCCTTGAAGTATGCGATTTTGTTCATCGGGCTTGCGTTCCTGTCGTTCTTTTTGATCGAGACGCTGTCGGGCGCGCGGCTTCACGGGGTGCAGTATCTCTTGATCGGCGGCGCGCAGGTCGTGTTTTACCTGTTGCTGCTGTCGCTGGCCGAGCAGATCGGGTTCGATCTTGCGTATCTGCTGGCGGCTTTGGCGACCGTGCTCTTGATCTCGGCCTATGCGTGGTCGGCGCTCAAGGATCGGTCGCGCGCGCTGGTCGTGTTCGCAGTCTTGAGTGTGCTTTACGCGCTCTTGTTCCTGCTATTGAAGCAGGAGGACTATGCGCTTCTCATCGGCGCGTCGGCGGCGTTCGCCGCGGTTGCCGTCACGATGTACGTGACACGCAACGTCGATTGGTACCAGTCGGCGAAGCGGCCGGTCGGCTTTGGGCTCAATCGCGACTGATCACGGTGCGCGAAGGGCGGCGGCGAGTTCCGCCCCCTTCGCTTTGCGCCACGCGACGCAGCGGTCGACGGTTTCGAGCGCGTTCGCATAGACGCGCGGTGCGCCCGTGATTTCGCCGATCATCGGCTTGAAGAACCATTCCATCTCGACACGCGATTGGTCGCCGCAGAGATTGGCGGTCAAGCCGACCAGGCGCGAGCGGGCATCGCGCGGGATAGATGCGCTGATGCGCTTGAAGTCGCGGCGCAGCCATTCCCAGACGCCGGCACGGCGGTCGACGTCTTGGAAGGCGTTGCGCATGTATGTGCCCTGTTCGCGCACGGTCAGCGCGCCCGAGATCAGGAACTCTTCGACCTCTTGGTTTGCGGCGGGGTCACGCGCGGCGGTAAGTGCGGCGATAACGAGACTGCGAAACTGCGCGTCGGACGAACCTTTGATCGCGGCGATCGCGTCGTGTGCGAGCGGCTGACCGCCCGTGTAAACGGCGGCCCATGCGGCGGCGCCGATCAACTCCGGTGCTAACGGTTCGGGCGAACGCCCTTCGGCCATCGCACGTAGGAGCGATGCGCCTTTGGCGGCGAGCGGGGTCAGCGTGCCCGGATCGCGCGCGACGGCGATCATCGCTTGAACGAGCTCGGCGCGCAGGAGTGCGACGGCCGGCGGTTCGCGCCGCTTGGGTTCGAGCCCCGTGCTTGCGAGGGCGGGTGCGAACCAGGTGCGAACGGTTTGCTCGAAGACGGGCAAGTCGTTTTTAGCAATGAGTTCCTTGCGCAATTCAAGCAGCAACGTGTGCGAGAGCGCGACTGTGTCCCATGTGTTGCCGGAGCCCACGGCTTTGATCGCTGCGAGGTAGGTTTTGGCGTCCGTCTCGCCCGCGCGGAATGCTGCGCGTAGGCTGTGCAACAAAGCGAGCTGTTCGGCGGGGGCAAGGCGGACGCGTTGCTCGATCAGCTTTTGCCAATCGGCGGCGGACATCGCGAAGCGGTAGTAGCCGGCGCCGCCGGCGTTCGGCATCAGCGTCGCGCCGCATTGCTGCGGCGCCGTCAGCGTCGCGGTGCGTCCGGTCAGCATCGTACAGCTGCGGTAGCGTCCCTTGGCGATGTCGCGGATGCAGACGGGCACCGACCACATGCGCTTGTCGTCCGCGGACCTGGCGCCGAAGGGCGTCTGTGCGAATTCGACGATCAGATCGCGGTCGCTGCAGGTGGATTTGACGCGCACCAGCGGCACGCCCGGCTGGTTCAGAAATGACTCGAACGCGGGCACGACTTCCGGCTTTCCGGAACCCTTGGCCAACGACTCCATGAAGTCGTGCACGTTCGCGCTGGCGTGGGCGAAGCGGCGCATGTGCGTGCGCACGCCTTCGCGGAACGCATCTTCGCCCAAATAGGATTCGAACATCGCGAGGACGCCTGCACCCTTTTCATAGGTCAGGCCGTCGAAGGCGTTGAAGATGTCGCCGGTCGAAGCGATCGGCTGGCGGATCGCGCGGGCGGTGCTAAGCGAGTCCGTGTCCATCACGTTCAGCGCGCCGCGGATCGTTTCGCGCGAAAACTCATTTGCGGGCCAAACCGCAGCCGCGGACTTGTCGCCCATCCACGAGGCGAATGCTTCGTTCAGCCAGATGTCGTCCCACCACTTCGCGGTCACGAGGTCGCCGAACCACTGGTGCGAAACTTCGTGGGCGTGCAGCAGCGCGAAGTAGCGCTTCTGTTGGATCGAGGCGCTGTCGTCGAGCAGGATGCCGCGTTCGGTATAAGTGATGGCGCCCGCGTTCTCCATGCCGCCGGCGGTGAAGTTCGGCGGCGCGATCAGGTCGAGCTTTTGATACGGAAACGGCGCCGCGAAATAGTCTTCGAGGTAACGCACAAGCGGCGGCGTTTCGGTTAGGGCATAGCGCGCGCGGGACCCCTTGCCCTTCACCGTGATGGCGCGGATCGGCACATAGTTCGGGCGCAAACGGATGCCGGGCAACGTGGGGCCGTCCTCAACGTCGTAAGGGCCGACGATGAGCGCGACGAGATAAGTCGGCAACGGCTTTGTGGTTTCGAACACCGTCTTCTTGAGCGTTGCCGAGACTGCTTCGTCTTTGCCGGCTCTTGTGTTGCTGACGACCGTTGCGGCTTTGGGTGCGGTGATTGCGATGTCGAACGGTGTCTTGAAACGCGGCTCGTCGAAGCTTGGGAAGGCGCGGCGGGCCGAGATTTCCTCAAACTGCGTCCACGCGTATTTCTCGCCGTTGTCCGTCATCGAGGTCAGCGCGTCGGGTGTGGATTCGAACGCCGCGTTGTAGGCGAGGCGCAGCGTCGCCTTGCCCTTCGGCAGTTCGGTTTCGAACGTCAGCTTGGCGACACCCGTTTCGTGAACTTGTTCGTATGTGCCGGCGATGCTGGTGGCGTCAGGTAGGCGGGCGGAAGCCGTGTCGACCGTCAGTTCGCGGCCGTGGAGGTATATTTCGCGGGTGGGCTTCTTGATGCCGACGTCGATTTCGACGACGCCGCCGAAGCGCGGCTTGTCCGGGTCGATCGTCAGGTCGAGGCGGTAGTGCGACGGCTCTACGGTTTCCGGCAATTGGCCCAGCGGAATGTTTGCGCCGGGTTGGTTCTTGGCCGGGCCCGACGGTCCGCAGGCGGCGACAACCGTCAGCATAAACGCCACGGCGAGACGGTACGTCGGATGCATTCGTTGCTAGACCCCAAGCCCGTGAAGAGGCGCGACAATAAGGGGTTGGGTCGAACTTGTGTACCCGGGTGGACGTTAGGCACCTTGCGCTATACATCCTCGGATCATCGTAGTTCAAACGTCACACGCCAGGGTTCGAGATGGTTCAGTTTTCGCTGCCGCAAAACAGCAAGGTCAAGCCCGGCAAGACGTGGCCTTCGACCGCGCAGGCGAAGCGGCCCAAAACGGTGAAGGTCTATCGCTGGAGCCCGGACGATGGGGAAAACCCGCGGATCGACACGTACGAGGTCGATCTGGACGCTTGCGGGCCGATGGTTTTGGACGCGCTCATCAAGATCAAGAACGAGATCGATCCGACGTTGACGTTCCGCCGCTCGTGCCGCGAAGGCGTTTGCGGGTCGTGCGCGATGAATGTCGACGGGGCGAACACGCTTGCCTGCACGAAGGCGATCGACGACATCAAGGGGCCGATCGCGATCTATCCGCTGCCGGCGATGAGCGTCATCAAGGACCTGGTGCCGGACATGACGCATTTCTACGCGCAGTACGCGTCGATCGAGCCATGGCTGCAGACGAAGACGCCGACGCCGGAGAAAGAATGGAAGCAGTCGCCGGAAGACCGGCAGAAGCTCGACGGGCTTTACGAGTGCATTCTGTGCGCGTGCTGTTCGACCTCGTGCCCCAGCTATTGGTGGAATCAGGAGCGGTATTTGGGCCCCGCGATTTTGCTGCAGTCCTACCGGTGGCTGGCGGACAGCCGGGATGAGGCGAAGGGCGAGCGGCTCGACAATTTGGAAGATCCGTTCCGGCTCTATCGCTGCCACACGATCATGAACTGCGCGAGCACGTGTCCGAAGGGGCTGAACCCCGCGCAGGCGATCGGCAAGATCAAGCAGATGATGGTGAAGCGATCGGTCTGACATGGGCGCGCGCTACGAAATCGAATATCGCGCGGCGCGGGCGCAGTTTGGGTTGCTGGCGCGAAAGGCCGGCGCAAGCGTCGAGCGTTACGAGAATCCGGCGGCGCGCGGGCCGTTCGGCGAGGCGCTTGTTACCGACGTCGCGTGGCTGGGGCGGCAAGACGCGTCGCGCGTGTTTCTTTGCACCTCCGGCATGCATGGGCTTGAAGGTTCCGCGGGTTCGGCTGCGCAATGTGCTTGGCTCGACGCGAAGCCCGTGTTGCCCAGCGGCGTCGCCGTTTGTTTGGTTCATGCCCTGAACGCGTGGGGCTTTGCGCACATTGCGCGCTGCACCGAGAACAACGTCGATCTCAATCGCAACTTCATGGATTTCGGCCGTCCGCTTCCGGCCAATCCGCACTATCACCACATTCGCGACGTGATCCGCATGAAGGACGTGGGGCCGCAGTCGATCGGTGCGTTGATGGCGGATCATCAGCGTCTGGCAGCGGCGATCGGGCCTGCGGCGCTCGCCTATGCGGTGAACGCCGGACAGTACGAAGACGCGGAAGGATTGGCTTTTGGCGGCAACGGTCCGGAGTTCGGGCATCGTGTGGTGCGCGATCATGTGTTGCCGAAGCTCGGTCACGCCTCGCATGTGGGGCTGATCGACTGGCACACGGGTGTCGGGGCCTACGGCGAGGTCGCGTTCTTGCCGACGACGGGGCAGGGGCCTGCTTGGGAACGGGCGGCTGCGTGGTGGGGACGCGCGCGTGTCGCGGGTTGGAAGCGCTCGTCGATGGAAGCGGCGATTGAGGCCGATGAGGCGCAAAGCGGGCTCACCGTTCACAAAGACGGACAGCTGCGCTTCGCGCTGGCGCGTCTGTTGCCGCAAGCGGAAGTCACAGGCGCGGTCATCGAATTCGGCACCGAGAAAGAAGGCGACTTCGCGAAACTCGCGCTCATGACGATGTACGAGCGGTGGCTCAAGTTTGTGGATCGGGGTGACCGGCACGCGCCGCAGCATCGCGCGCATCTTGAAACGGCACTGTCGTGCTTTGCGCCCGACGATGCGGACTGGCGCGCGCTCGTGCTCGCGCAAGGGCCGCGGCTGATGGATCAGGCGATTGCGGGGTTGGCCAAAGCGTAGCCTGCGACATGTACGATGCGGCAAGACGCCGGCCGCCGGGCAGCGCCCTCTGCTTCGCAGACGTGGCTACTTGTGATATAAGTTTGGAATATTTCCGATCTGCGGCGGCGAAGGACAGTTCGTCCGGGTTGTGCTGCCATTGCAACCGGAAGGCGGCCGTTTGGGCTGTGCCGCACACGCTCTAGGAATTCGATGCGTTACAAAATACGGATAAGTAACGGCAATGTTACGTCAAGAACGGCGGAATTCCGCCGTTCTTACGCTGTAACGGATTGGATCGAGTCTGTTTTCGCAACTGGCGGCGGTGGCGGCTCAGATGTCCATGGAGCGGACGCCGAGTTTCGTCCAGAGCGCGTCGTCCTTTTCCTTCGCGGGGTTTGCGGTCGTCAGCAGCTTTGGGCCGATGAAGATCGAGTTGGCGCCCGCGAGGAAGCAGAGCGATTGCAGTTCTTCGCTCATGTGCTCGCGGCCGGCGGAGAGGCGCACGACGGACGTGGGCATCATGACGCGGGCGGCGGCGATGGTGCGGACGAATTCGAAATTGTCGACCTTGGCACTGTCGCCGAGCGGCGTGCCTTTGATTTTCATCAGCGCGTTTATCGGGACGGACTCAGGCGGGGTGGGCAAGTTTGCCAGCGTGACCAGCATGCCGATGCGGTCTTCGCGCGCTTCGCCCATGCCGACGATGCCGCCGCAGCAGACGGCCATGCCCGCTTCGCGCACGTGTTCGAGCGTGTCCAACCGATCCTGCAGCGTGCGCGTGGTGATGACCTTGCCGTAGTATTCCGGGCCGGTATCGATGTTGTGATTGTAGTAGTCGAGGCCTGCGCCGGCGAGGCGTTCAGCTTGCGCTTGGGTGAGCATGCCCAGCGTCATGCAGCTTTCGAGGCCGAGGCCTTTGACCTCGCGGACCATGTCGCAGAGCGTGTCGATGTCGCGATCCTTCGGTTCGCGCCAGGCGGCACCCATGCAGAAGCGTGTGGCGCCACCGGCCTTTGCTTGTTCGGCGGCGGTGCGCACTTCGTC
>JANNEL010000353.1:0-2811 GCA_031378595.1 Alphaproteobacteria bacterium | reverse complement strand
ATCTCTCCCGGCCGCCAAGCGTGTTGTCGTCGCGATGTCGGGCGGCGTCGATAGCTCGGTCGCTGCCGCCCTCATGAAGGAACAGGGTCACGACGTTATCGGCATCACGCTTCAACTCTACGATCACGGCTCGGCCACGGGCCGCAAGGGCAGCTGCTGCGCCGGCCAGGACATTCACGACGCCCGCCGCGTCGCCGACCAGATCGGCATTCCGCATTATGTGCTCGATTATGAAGAGCGTTTTGCGGAAAAGGTTATAGAAGGCTTTGCCGCAAGTTACATCGCCGGCGAAACGCCGATTCCTTGCGTTACCTGCAATAACGAAATCAAGTTCCGCGATCTCTTGGATACCGCGCGCGACCTTGGCGCCGATGTCCTCGTCACGGGCCACTATGTGCAGCGCCTGGACGGGCCGGATGGGCCGTATCTCGCGCGCGCCGTCGATGCCGATCGCGATCAGAGTTACTTTCTTTTTGGTATCACCTCCGAACAGCTTGCCAAATTGTGGTTCCCCTTGGGCGGCATGCCGAAAGCCGAAGTGCGCGAACATGCGCGCCGGTTTAATTTATCCATCGCCGAAAAGTCCGACAGCCAGGACATCTGTTTCGTTCCCGCCGGGCGCTACACCGACGTGATCGCCCGCCTGAAGCCGGATGCCATGGAGCCGGGCGACATCGTCCACATCGATGGCCGCGTGCTCGGGCGCCACGAAGGCATCGTCAATTTCACCGTCGGCCAGCGTAAGGGTCTTAAGATTCCAGCGGCCGAACCGCTGTTCGTCGTGCGCCTCGATCCGCAGACGAAGGAAGTCTTCGTCGGCCCGCGAGCAGCTCTTGAAACGGCGGCACTTCTGCTGCGCAATACGAATTGGCTAGGGGAAAAGCCGCTTGCCGAGGTCGCGGCCAACGGAACGCCGGTCTATGTTCGCATGCGCTCGTCCCAGCCCCCGCGCCCCGCTACGCTTTTTGCGGACGAGGACGGCAAGGTGAGAGTTGTGCTCTGCGACGGTGAGGAGGGTATTGCGGCCGGTCAAGCTTGTGTATTCTATTCCGACGGCAGCCCGGCGGCGCGCGTCTTGGGTGGGGGATCGATTGCAAAGACGATGAAGACAGTGGCGGCCGGTACCGGCCACCGGTTGGACATCGCAGCACGGCACTGAGTGTATCTTTATGTATCTCTGCGCCGGATGACGGCGCCATGATTGACGACGCTAATGGAGGCTTGAAGTGAGTCAGAACCAGTATTTGAGAACGGCGAGTCACGATCCGCGCAGCAAGTCCCCGCGGCCGCTTTTCGCCAGCCCCTCAGGCGCGACGGCTCACCAGATGGACGAAGACGACGTGCGCGAAGCGTATCGCCGATGGGCTCCCGTCTACGACTACACGTTTGGCAAGATTTCGACCACAGGACGGCGCCATGCGGTGGAGATCATCAATAGCGGTGCGGGCAAGGTTTTGGAAGTCGGCGTCGGCACTGGCTTGTCGCTTCCCGAATACAAATCGCATCTCGAAATTACCGGCATCGATCTGGCGCCCGAAATGCTTGATCGCGCGCGCGAACGCGTAGCGGCCGAGAACCTCACCAATATTGCTGGCTTGCACGAAATGGATGCCGGAAATCTGCAATTCCCCGACGCGACCTTCGACACGGTCGTTGCGATGTACGTCATCACCGTCGTGCCTGAACCGGACAAAGTGATGCGGGAACTTGCCCGCGTGGTGAAGCCCGGCGGCGAGGTCATGCTCGTCAACCACTTCAGCCAGGACGACGGTGTGCGCGGCTGGGTTGAGCGGCGCATGGCACCGTTCGCCGATCTCGTCGGCTGGCACTCTGTATTCGACGTCTCGCGCGTCATGGTGTGCGACGACCTGAAGCTGATCGAAAAGCGCTCGCTGCGGCCTTGGGGCCTGTTCACGATGATGCGCTTCCGCAAGGAAGCCGGCGCCGGGCGCAAACAGCTCGCGGCGGAGTAGTTGTTTTCACATATGCGGGGTGCGGCACTGCCCCTTCTAGAGGTATCGAGTTGACGGCGAAAGGCCCCATACCTATAGACGGGCCTATAGACGGGGCCTTAGTGCTTTGAAGTGCTTCCTGCCGCCCAATGCATGTTTGGCGGTTATCTAGCTGGATAGCTCAGGTGGTTAGAGCGGCGGTCTCATAATCCGCAGGTCGGCGGTTCAAGTCCGCCTCCAGCTACCAATTCGTTTGTCGCATTGCGACTTTCCCTCGCCGATCCGGTCGGAAGCGCCCGACGCCCAGACGCCAAGCACGCACCAAGCGTCACCTCAAGCCCCGCAGCACTTCTTGAACTTCTTGCCGCTGCCGCATGGACAAGGATCGTTGCGTCCGGTCTTCGGCTCACCCCGGCGCACGGTCTCTGCCCCGTGATGATGCGTGTGATGATGCCCCTCCCCTTCGCGATGGCGGTGCCCGTCGCCGCCGATGTAGGCCCAGCCCCCCTGCTCGTTGCGCGCAAACTGCGACGTCTCGTGATGATCCCACGACAGGCCGTTTTGCGTGTAGGTGGCGACAAACTCGACGAGCCCGGTGATGTCGCCCGCGCCGCCTTGGGCCGTGCGCAGGATTTTCAAGCGTTTGAAGGAGCCCGACGACGCCCACTCTTTGGCACCTTTCGCGTGCGCGGCCGACTGCGATCCGGGTGCGAATGTGCTGCCGATGTAGTCATAAGCGCCTTGGCTGAAAGCGGTGTAACGCGACCGCATCAAGGCTTCGGCTGTCGGCGGCTTGGCGGCGCCTGAAATGTAGGGGCCGCAGCAGGCGTCGTAATCAGAAGCGGAACCGCAGGGACAG
>JANNEL010000285.1:0-15829 GCA_031378595.1 Alphaproteobacteria bacterium | reverse complement strand
CCGCGCTCCCAGACTGCGCTAGTTGGGGCGGCCAGAACTGTGCGATAGAAAGTGTGCAGCAACACCGAGCACGCCCATGCATCTCGCCCGATTTCCCCGCCGCCGTTACACGCCGTTTGCGACGCCCGTTGAGAAGCTCAGCCATCTGACGCGCCATCTTGGGGGGCCTGAGATTTACATCAAGCGGGACGATCTGCTTGGGCTTGCGGCGGGCGGGAACAAGACGCGCAAGCTTGAGTTTCTTGTAGCCGATGCGTTGGCCCAAGGTGCGGACACGTTGATCACCGTCGGCGCGGTGCAGTCGAACCATTGCAGGCTGACGCTGGCCGCGGCCGTTCGCGAGGGGTTGAAGTGCCGGTTGGTGCTCGAACAGCGGGTGCCGGGCAGTTACGACGCCAAGGCGAGCGGCAACAACTTCTTGTTCGATCTCTTGGGCGTCGAAAGCGTGACCGTCGTCGATGCCGGGGCGGATCTGGCCGGCGCGATGCAGTCGATCGCGGCGGACCTTAAGGCGCAGGGGCGCAAAGGCTATATCATTCCGGGCGGCGGATCGAATGCGTTGGGGGCGCTTGGGTACGTCGCGTGCGCCGAGGAGTTGCTGGCGCAAACGTTCGAACAGGGATTGAAGCTCGACCACATCGTCGTTGCGAGCGGCAGCGCGGGCACGCATTCGGGACTGCTGACAGGTCTCACCGGCAACAATGCGCGCATTCCGGTGACGGGTGTCAATGTGCGCCGACCGCGGGCCGAGCAGGAAGAGAACGTGCACAAGCTTGCGCTCGACGTGGCGAGGCTTCTCGATGTTGCGCCGCCGCCGCGCGAGGCGGTGACGGCGCTCGATGACTGGGTTGGACCCGGTTACTCGCTACCGACGCCCGGCATGATCGAGGCGGTGCGGCTCACTGCGCGGCTTGAAGGCGTGTTGCTCGATCCCGTTTACACCGGCAAGGCGATGGCAGGGCTGATCGAACTCGTGCGGCGCCGCACGTTTAAGAAGGGCGAGAACGTGCTGTTCCTTCACACGGGCGGCTCGCCCGCGCTTTATGCCTATCAGCGCACGCTACAGGGCGCATGAGCGCGCGCACGAAAATCGTCGGCGTCTTGGGCGGCATGGGGCCGGCGGCGACGCTCGACTTCTTCGCGCGCGTTCTGGCACTCACGCCCGCGAAGACGGACCAGGATCACATTCGCCTGATCATCGACAGCAACGCCCAAGTGCCGAACCGCAATGCGGCGATTGCCGGCACGGGTCCCTCGCCCGGCCCGGTGCTGGCGGAGATGGCGCGCGGCCTGAAGCGCGCGGGAGCGGAGCTGCTGGTCATGCCGTGCAATGCTGCGCACGCGTTTCTCGACGAGGTCCGCCAAGCCACGGACCTGCCCGTCATCTCGATCATCGACGTCACGGTCGCGGAAACGCTGCGGCGCCGCGCCAACGTGAAGCGCATCGGATTGTTGGCAGCCGAGGGCTGCATCAACGCCGGGCTCTACCAGCGTGCGTTCGCGGCGCATGGTGTGGACGTGGTTTTACCGGACGCTGATCTTCGGACGCGGTTCATGGGTGCTCTGTCGCGCATCAAGCAGGGCGATCTGGGCGATGCGGAGAAGGCCGACATGCGCACCGTCGCAAACGCACTGATCTCGAACGGCGCGGAGGCCATCGTCGCCGGGTGCACGGAGGTGCCGTTGGTCCTCAGCGACGGCGACGTTGCGGTGCCGCTAATCAGTTCGACGGACTGCCTGGCGCTCGCCACGATTGCGGCAGCGCGGTAGGGTGCGGCTATGTCAAAACGTACGTTATGGGAGGGGGCCGGTCTCGGGATCGAGGTCGCGACGTTTGGGCCAAAAGAGTGGCATCGCACGCATGTCGATCGGTACTCTCGGATAACGCTGACGTTGCAGGGCGATTTTCAGGAAATCACGCGCACGGGAAGTGCGTCGGTTGCAGCGGGTGACATGCTCTTCAAGTCGAAAACGGTGCAGCACGAAGATCGCTTTGGCGAAAGCGGCGTTACATTGGTCTCGGTCGTATTCCGCAGCGATGACGTTTGCGCGCTTCAACAAGGCGGATTGCAGAGGTTGTGGTCGGTTCGGCGCAGTGCTCGCCACTTGCGATCCGGCATCGCAATACTAGGGGCGTCATTCGCCAACGACCATTTGACGATCCAAGCCGAGGTTGCGGACTTGCTTTCGTCGGAGGCTGACGATGCGTTGCGTTTCAGGCGTCCGCCGATATGGCTTAGCCGATTGAAACGCGATCTTGAGTCTGAGAGCCTTTCATCGGTGGATGTCGCGCAACGGGCAAGGGATGCCGGCGCTCATCCCGCGCATGCTTCGCGCTTGTTCCGGCGCTGCTTCTCATCGTCGATCACGGAGCACGCGACGTACCACTGTGTGCGGCGCGCGATCGGCATGTTGGGGCGGGGGCGCAAACGGCAAACCCTGTCCGAGATTGCCGTCGCCGCGGGCTTCTACGATCAAAGCCACATGAACAGGACGTTTGTCCGGCTAGCGGGCAGAACGCCCGGCCGATATCGCGCGCTCGTCGACCAAATTACGGCGCGTTCAGAGAGGATCGCCGGTTAAGAGCGTACAATCATCTGGACCGGCGGGTGCTTATGATCGGCAAAATGGAGCCGGTCCCTGAATGAAATTCTGGCTGAGTCTTTTGGCGGTGCTCGCGCTTCTCCTTGGCGCCGGTGCGTACGTTTTCACTTCAAAATACTCGATACAGATTGTTCCGCGGCAATCGGCGAGTGGGGCGCCCGGTGTGTGCAAACCGGAAAACGCCGCGTATGCGGCGACCCAGCTGCGTCCCGTTCTCGAACGACTCTCGTCGCTGCGTGAGGGCTTCCCGGGGATTGCGGCGGTCATCGTCACGGCGAATACCGAGCCGCTTGTCTTTACGCACGGTGTGACCCGGCCGGAAGGAGGCGCGCCGATTACATCCGACACGCCGTTCTATGTCGCATCACAAACAAAATCCTATGTCGGATTGCTTGCGGCCCGGCTGGATCGCGAGCGCATCTTGCCCCTTGCGACGACGCTCGCGGACGTCTGGCCCGAACTGCGGTTGCCGGCTCCCGCCGATCCAAAGCAGATCACACTTCGTGACCTGCTCATGCATATGGCGCCGCTGCAGAATCCGTCGCTGCAGACACGGACCGCATACATTGGCGAATTGCCTGTGTCGGAGTATCCCGCATATCTCGCGCGATTTTCAACGACCCGGTCACCGGGCTTCGAATACAGCAATCTGGGTTATCTCATCTACGCGGCTGCTCTCGAGAAAAAAACCGGAAGGTCCTGGCGCCTTTGGCTCAACGATGACGTGCTGGTGCCGATGGGGTTGACGCACACCTTCACGCGCACGTCCGTTCCGACCTCGAGTGAATTTTCGTGGCGACATCAGTGGAGCGGCGACAGTTTTCTTATGATGCGTCCAAAGCAGGACGCAATCATGCATGCCGCAGGCGGGATGTACGCATCTGCGAACGACATCGCGCGTTGGCTTCAGTTCAATTTGCGCGGAAGTGCCCCGGGTATCGATGCAAACGCTTTCCAACTGGCGCAAACCGCTGGGCCTCACCTTGGTTTGACCCTTGAGAAAGATCTTTTCTGCGACGGGTACTCGCTGGGGCAATTGGCTTGCGCGTACAAAAACGTGCGCCTGACCAACCAGATCGGTGGATATTTGGGGACGCGATCGATTGCGTCGTATCTGCCGGATTGCGGCGTCGGCGTTGCCTTCATGGTCAACAGCGACTCGCTGACAGACGGCCTTGTTCAAAATCTGACGAAGCTCGTCATCGACTTCTTGTTGCAGGACCCCTCGACCGACGAGCGCGCAGCCACTCTCGTTGAGGAATACGCGAGATCAGTCGCAAACTATCCTGAGCATCGGGCGCAGCAGAATGCGCGTGAGGATCACAATCCGATTTTTGGAGACTGGACGTGGGCGCCCAGTCCCGGCGAATTGGGACGCTACGTTGGCGTGTACAGAAGCGACGAATACGGAGAAATGTCAGTGCAATTGACTGAGGGTGCGCTGGTCGCACGCATCGGCGCCTATCGGATGGATCTGGTGCCAGCGCGGCCCAATGTCTTCGGAGGGCGTCATACACCGTTTACCGCAGCTGAGGCGGTTGCGTTCAAGGTGACCAGGGGCGCGGGCACACCCGCAAGCGTGACGTGGGACGGCGCGTCGTTCTTATTTATTCGCTAGCGCGGCTAAATCGGGTAGTCGACGGCGTCACTATCGCCGACGCGGCGGCGGGTAGCGATGGGACGGAAGATGCGCGATGGCGAAGGATTCGATTATTCGGTAGGGGCAGGCGTTGTTACCTAGGATTGGAGCTTAGCTATGACGTTTCCATCAAATCCAACTCAATGGCTGTGGATTCCTGTCACGGTATTTTTGTTCCTTTCAACCGCAGATGCATCGACGACCGCGCCGGTCGCAGGCCCTTCGGCGACGTTGCAGAACATCTTAAACCAACAGGTAGAAGAAAAACACGTCGCTGGCGCTGTCGGGATGTTGTTGCGAGACGGGAAGGTAATCTTCCTGGGTGCTGCCGGTGTCGCTGGTGACAAAACACCTATGCGCACCGACATGATCATGCGCCTCGCGTCGATCGGCAAGACCATCACTGCAGCTGCCGTCTTGATGCTGGTCGAAGACGGGAAGCTCCGGCTCGACGACCCTGTAAGCAAATACATTCCGGCATTTGCCGGCGCACGCGTCCGTGCGCCGGACAAGTCCGGTAGAACGCTGCCGGCAAATTTACCGAAAAGGCCGGTGACGGTTCGCGATCTGCTAACGCACCAGGCCGGGCTCGCTCATGAAGGAGCAGAGCACGACGCGGCTTGGGAGAACGCGAAGACAACACTTGAGTTCTCGAATATGCTGGCAATGGTGCCGCTCAACTTCGAACCCGGCAGCGCCTATGAGTACGGTCCGGCTTACGAGGTTTTGGCCGCGATTGTGGAAATCGTATCAAACGAAAGGCTTGATTCGTTCCTTGCACGTCGGATTTTCGAACCTCTCGGCATGACTGATATGTATTTCTTTGTGCCGGCCGAAAAACGGCTCCGCTTGAGTGCGGTTTACAAACGAACCAGTACGGGCGAGCTCGAAATCGACCGCGCGCTCGGCCAAGAGGAGAGACCTTCAAGATTCCTTGCAGGCGGCGGCGGTCTTCGTGGAACGATTTCTGACTATTCAAAGTTTGCTCAAATGCTTCTCAACGATGGACAGTTCAATGGTCGCCGGTTGTTGAGCGCTCAATCCGTACACGCGATGACAATGAACCAAGTGGCTGATCACTATCCGTCGCCTAGCCATAGTTATTCGTGGGGCTACGGCGTGCAACTGCGCACTCAAGTCAAATCGGACAGTTTTGGATCGGTTGGCACATTTGGATGGAACGGCGGGCTTGGCACAATCTATTGGGTGGATCCCAAAGAGCGCCTAGTGGGACTATTCTTCACGCAAATGACGGTCGGATCGGGCGACAGCATATATGAAGCTCAAGACGCGTTCGAGGCGGCGATCTACACGTCAATCGGAAAGGGACAAAATTAGAGGGGATTTGCGCGGTGCCTACCGAATAGTCGAATCTTTCGCCATCGCGCATCTTCCGTACGCGTGATGAAGCTCCTGGCGTGTCGCGGCGGGGACATGATTGGTATTCCCCCTCCCTTTCCGACGCACCATCGCAGGTTCGCCTATGCGCCTGTGCCGCTTACCCACACGCCATGTGAGCGCGGCGCGATCCTAAATCGCGTAGTCGACGGCGTCGGTGTCGCCGACGCGGCGGCGGCTGGCGATGAGGCGGCTGTGCAGGTTCACGATCGAGCGGCTGCCGGTGCGCTCGAAGCACGCGGGGACGATCGCGTGAACGACGCAGGCGAGACCTGCAGCGATCAGCGGCATGCCATAGCTTAGCGCCACGCCCATGTGCTCGAAGTACGTCTCGCCGACGGCGCGCGGGTGTTTCAAAAACAGCTCAAACATTGGCGGCCCCTCGAAACGGAACGTTGCGTGTGGCGGAAGATGCCTGCTTGGAGCGCCACAAATCAAGCCATGTGTGCGGCAACCCGCGCCTAGAATCTGGCTGTTTCAGTGATTCGTTGGAGGGGTCCAATGGCGTTCAATTTCCGCGCGTTTGCTTGCGTTGCCTTCGCGCTTTTGCTGGCCGGGTGCCAGACTTCGAATGAGAGCAACTTTCTGCCGCGCGACATGGCGCCGTCGTTCGCGACGACGGACGAACAGGCGTGGGAGCGGCTGGCGGAGCTTCCCTGGCCGCAGGGCGGGCAGCGCAAATATCAGTCCTATGACGAGGCGCGGCGTGTGTTCTGGAAGAAGCTCTATCCCCAAGGCGGGACGGAGCTCTATTGCGGCATCGCGTTCGACGGTGCGCGGCGCGATCTTTTCAACGAGGCGCTGTCGGTGGAACATGCGTATCCGGCGGACTCGATCGCGGAGACTGAGCCCGGCTGTACGAACCGCACATGCTCCGTCACGCGGGTGCAGCGGGCGATGGCGGATATGCAGAACCTGTGGCCTGCGTTTTTGCGCGTGAACTCCAGCCGTTCGAAGCTGCGCTACGGGCCGGTGTCGGACGACCTGCCGCGCCGGTTTGCGGCCTTCTGCCCGTCGTTCAAACGCAGCACCGGCGCGCAGGCCGCGGTCGAACCGCGCGACGACGTGAAGGGCGACCTCGCGCGGTCGCTCATTTATATGCACTTCACCTACGGCCTGCCGCTCGAGAACGCAGTCAACGACAAGCACTTGCTTCTGGCGTGGCTGAAGCTCGATCCGCCGGACACGGAGGAACTGCGGCGCAACGCGTTAATCGACGGGCTTCAGGGCACGCCGAACCCGCTGTTGATGGACGCGTTTTTGGGTTTCAACGGCGTTGCACCATGGACGTCGGCGATGCTCGCCCCGCTAACTCAATGAATTAGCGGTTGATCTGAGTGTCCGGCCTTAACCGATTCGCAAGCATGTTTTGCGAAAAGGTTAACTGCGCGTTCAGGCTCTTCACGGTGGGGGGGCATTGAAGCGCCATTGAGGAGACATGCATGAAAACAAAACTGACACTACTTGCCTCGACCACACTCGCCTTGTTGGCACTCTCCGCTCCGGCCAATGCGGCCGGCAACGGTTGGTACGTCAACTTGTCGGGCGGCGCGAACTGGCTGTCGGACGAAGGCTTCTTCAACTCGACAGTCGCCACCGATACGCTGACCTTCAGTCCGGATTCGGACGCCGGTTGGCTGATCTCCGGCGCGGTCGGCCTTAGCCTGAACAACATGGTGCAGGGCCTTCGCGTCGAAGCCGAGGTTGCCTACCGCCAGAACCAGGTCAACGGCGTTTGGACGTCCTCCGCCGTCGTACAAGACTCGGGGTTGCTCGACTATGACCACTCCACACTCTCGGTCATGGCCAACGTTTGGTACGACTTCGATCTCGGAAACGTTCGTCCTTATATCGGCGGCGGCGTCGGCTGGGCGGAAACCGAACTCGACGGCACGTTCATCGGCGGCACGATCCCAGCGATCAACCACAGCGACGACGGGTTCGCTTGGCAGTTGGGTGCGGGCGTGAACTTCGACATCTCGCCGAACGTTCAACTCGGTGTGGGCTACCGCTACTTCGAGGGGCCCGAGGTCAACATCGGAGCACCGCTCGCGGCTAACGGAGCCACCGGCGACGTCGAGAGCCAAAACCATGCGGCCGTCGTGTCGCTCACCTTCGGTATGTAAGCCGGAAAGACTTGAAGGCCGCCGCCCGCTTGAAAGTGGGTGGCGGCTTTTTTATTCGCGAAGCAGCTCGGCCAGGTGCTGCTTCCAAAGCGCTGCCCATGTGTGCGTGCCGTGGCCGCGGGTTTCAGCGCTTGCCGGAATGAGCACGAATTTTCCGTTCTTCAAGCGCTTTGCCTCGCGTTCGGAGATGCCGAGCTCCGGCGGATTGATGAA
The DNA here is from genome assembly GCA_031378595.1 of Alphaproteobacteria bacterium. Taxonomy (GTDB): domain Bacteria; phylum Pseudomonadota; class Alphaproteobacteria; order Micropepsales; family Micropepsaceae; genus SZUA-430. The sequence continues at coordinate 7,849 of JANNEL010000285.1, read as the reverse complement.
GTCGTCGGCCGAGTTGATCCAGATAACGCGGGCCGCGATCGTCTCAAGCTTCGGTCCGGGATTGTAGTTGCGCGAAGCGGCGAGCTGATAGAGCAGGTCGTTCGCGTCGAGGCCCGCGATGTTGCGCGCGACGGTTTCGGACGCGTATTTGTCGGCGGCATCGCGCGTCGAGTAGGTTTCTTGCCAGTTGATCGGCGCGCTGCCCGCGACGAGCAGCAGTGAGGCGGCAGTGCGAAGGGCTCGAACGGGTTCGCTCTTGTAGTCGCCGTTCTTCCAATCCGGGTCTTGCGTGATCGCATCCATCGCGAGCTTGCGCCACATGCGGTTGCGGCCCGCGATCTCGGCCGGCAGGCAGGCGAGCGGCAGCATCGCGTCCACGAAGTCGACGTGGGTTTCGCCCCACACGAACGCATGCATGCAGCCCATCGACGTGCCGATGATCGCGCGCAGATGATCGACGTTCAGGCCTTTCGTCAGCAGCGCATGTTGTGCCCCGACCATGTCGTCGTAATCGTAGTGCGGGAAGCGCGCGTGCAACCCGTCGCTCGGTTTCGACGATTTGCCGTGGCCGATGCCGTCGGGAAGAATGATGTAATGTGTCGCCGGATCGAGCAGACCGCCGGGTGCAAAGAGGACGTCGGCGAACTGCGGGCGAAAGAACTGCTTACCGTCGCCGCCTGTCCCGTGAAGGACCATGACAGCGTTGGTGAGATGCCCGGCGGCATCGCGCTGGGGCTTGCCCAGCGTGGTGTAATGGAGGCGCAGCTCGGCGAGCTTCTCACCCGACTTAAACGCGAAGTCTCGTACAATGAAATCGCCCTCGGTCGGCTGAAGCGCCACCGGCTCCGCTGAAGCCAAAGACGTTTGGAAAAATGCCACCGCTAAGGCAAGGGCGGTAAGGATGCGAAACATGTTTTGACTCCTCACGGACCGACAACTCCGCTAGGGAGCACCGCCAGACATAACCCTTTCAGCAGAGCAAGGAAATCTGTGCAATGCCTTGGCCCGAACCCATCACTTTGCGCGGCGGCCACGCCACTCTCGAGCCGCTGGCGTCGTCGCACCATGACGGCATGACCGCCGCGACGAAAGACGGCGAGCTTTGGAAGCTTTGGTACACGAGCGTGCCTTCGCCGGACGGGATGGCGAAGGAGATCGCGCGCCGGCTGGATTTGCAGGCGCAAGGATCAATGTTGCCGTTTGCCGTCTTGGACGGCGATGGCCGCGTGGCCGGCATGACGACGTTCATGAACATCGACGCCGTGTACAAGCGCGTCGAGATCGGCTCCACGTGGTATGCGAAACGCGTCCAGCGCACGCCGCTCAACACCGAGTGCAAGCTGATGCTGATGACCCACGCGTTCGAGGCTCTCGGCTGCATCGCCGTCGAATACCGCACGTCGTTCTTCAACCAGCAAAGCCGGCGGGCGATCGAGCGCCTTGGTGCGAAGCTCGATGGCATCTTGCGCAACCATCAACGGCACAGCGACGGCTCGCTGCGCGATACATGCGTCTATTCGATCGTCGCCGGCGAGTGGCCGGCCGTGAAGATGCATCTCGCGTTTCAACTAGGCCGGCCGCGGGGTGGAGGTTAATTTTTGTGCTGTGCCTTCTCGGTCGCTTGTTTCGCTCCTTCAGCTATTTGGTCCCACTCGCGCTTTCGCCGCCGCAAAAACGATGACTTAAGAAACGCATGGAAACCTCTTGCCTATTTGGAAGCACGATCCTCAACGAATTGCCGCCCAGCCGCAACCGCCGTCCCCTCGCATGGATGACAGGGTTCGTGTGCTGTGCTTAACGTTGCGGCGGCACCACGCCAGAGGCCACATGACGGACAAGATCACGCAAGGGGAACTGCAGCGATTCCGCGACTCGATCGACAACATCGATGCGGCGTTGATTTACATGCTCGCCGAACGGTTCAGGTGCACGCAGCAGGTCGGTGCGCTGAAAGCCGCGGCCGGCATGCCGCCTGCCGACCCGCAGCGCGAGGCGGCGCAGATCGCGCGGCTCCGCAAGCTCGCCGAAACCGCCAAGCTCGATCCGGAGTTTGCGGAGAAGTTCCTGAACTTCATCGTGACGGAGGTGATCCGCCACCACATCGCGCATCAGGAAAATGCGAAGAAGTGACGGCCAAGCGCCTGCACGCGCGTCGAGCAGGCGGCGCGCTCACTGCGACATTTGTGCGGACAGCTGATCGATGAAGCCTTGCGGGATGTTGAGCCGCTGCGCCAGCATCGTCAGATAGTCGCGCTCGCGATCGTTCGGTTGACCGATCACGATGGCCGATGCCGTAAAGAGCTGAGCCGCCACCTCAGGCGTCGCCGCGTGCTTCGCTACATCCTCGATGTTCAGCGGCTTTGCGAGTTCACTGAGCAGGAACGCTTTCTCCTCGCCGGAAAGCCCCGCTTGCTCCATTTGTCCGAAAATCTTCTGGCTCTCGGCCCGATCGACTTCGCCGTCCGCCTTCGCCGCCGCGATCATCGCCGTCAGGACGGCGGTTCCGAGTTGATTTTGTGCCGGCGCAGAAAGCGTGTTCGCGCCGAACCCGGCTTCCGCGGCCGCCGGATTGCTCTCCGCCGACTTCAGCACGTCGCCAAGGCCCGGAATGTTCGCGAGCACACCGCCGAGCGTATCGCGCATGCCGCCTTGCGACCGCTGATCGGGCGGAAGTTGTCCTTGCTGTTGCTGATAGCGCTGCCACGCCTGGTACGCGAGCGTGCCGACAAGCGCGACGCCGCCGACTTTAGCGATCCCGCCAAGCCCCGTCCGCCGCGCAAGCGCCCCGCCAAGCATGCCGGCCACCAACCCCGTGGCCATGCCGCTGTTCAAGAATTGATCCAGCAGTTTCTTCGTATCGACAGCCATCGCGCACCTCTCAAGAGCCCACCGGTCCACGCACAAAGATTGGTTGCCCGCGCCCGATATCAATGGGGCCCCGTGCACCGGCGTGCACGAGGCCCCAGTTCAGCACCAACCCGGCGACTCAGTGAGCCGGATTGTACTTGGCGAGGAACTCGTCCATCGCCTTCATCGTCTTGGTGCGTGTCGAAGCAAAAGTGATGTTGTGGTTCTCATCCGCCAACCTCACGAACTCATACGGCTTGCCCGCGGCTTTAAGTGCGGCCGCCATGATCTCACTCTGCCGGATTGGGACAACAACGTCGAGCTCACCGTGGATCAGCAACATCGGCCCTTTCACTCTGTCGGCATGCTTCGCGGGCGAGGCCGCGTCGATGGCTGCCTTGTCCGCAGTTGGATCGCCGATGTGCTTGCGCCAGTAGCGGATGCCGCCGTATTTGCCAGACCAAACCAGCATGTCGCCGAGATCGCTTACGCCCGCGCCCGCAATAGCGCAGCGATAGAGCTCTGGCGTGAGCGTCGCACCCGCCATCGATGCGTAGCCGCCATAGGACCAGCCCATAATGCAGATCTTTGACGGGTCGGCGATACCGTTCGACGTCAGATACTTCACGCCATCGCTCAAATCGTCCTGCATCTTGAGGCCCCACTGCTTGCGGCCGGCCAGTGCAAACTGCGTCCCAAATCCTGCCGAGCCGCGATACTGCGGTTGAAGCACGACGTAGCCGCGGCTTGCAAAGAACTGCGAGAAGAAATCGAAGCCTCCAACGTCGCGCGCCTCGGGGCCGCCATGGGGCAAGATGATCGCAGGGAGGTTCTTGCCGCCGCTACGCGGCGTGGTGAGGTAGGCATCGATCTGCATGCCGTCCCGCGCTGCGTAGGTTATGTATTTTTGTTCGCCCGTCGACGCCAAGTCGAGGGTCGGGTAGCGAGACCCGATCACCGTTGCTTCGCTCGCCTTCAAGTCCAACACGAGGTAAGCCCCGCCGGGCCACTTCGGTCCCTCGATGAATAGTGCGTGCTTATTAAGATCCTGGGACGAAGAGCCGATGAGCACACGATGTCCGGGATAGTTAGCAGCAACAGTTGCTTGAAGCTTTTTCCAGTCGTCCGAAAAGAACACCTGTTCGGGGACCGCACGTACGACAAGTGCGCCAACGACGTCTCCCGCGCGGCGGAACGGCCCGCTTACGTCGTATTTCGGATCGGTAAAGACTGGTGTAATCTGCCTTGTACGAAGGTCGAACAACCCCAACGCCTGCCGGTCACCGGGCCAGTAAGAGACATAGATTTGGTTCGGGTCCGACGCGAAGCCCTCTACTTCGATGATACCGACAGTTCCACTTGAAGATTCCTTCGCCGCTTCAAACGCGACGGCCGGTTGCCGATGCACCTGCTCCCAGCTGCTCGATCCATCGAGCCGGGCAAAGATCAGCTCCTCGCCCGCAACATAGTCGTACCGCAATCGAACCTTGCCACCGCGGTCTGCGCCCCAACCGAACGTGCTCCGTGATCCAGCTTCATCGACGACTTTCGCGTCGCCGGTCAACAGATTCACTTGCTGAACCTTGATGTCCGTCCGGAATTGGCTGCGACTATTGAGACCCGAGCCCCCGACGATGGTTCCCTCAACCAAGATCGTATTTGGCTCCGGCCCCTTCAAACTAACGATGGCGCACCCGAATGCGACGTCCCTTAGGATTCCGGCAAACTTGAGCTTGACCGGATTCTTGCCGTCGAGCGGGATCGACATCAGCTGGCACAGATTGGTGCCCTTGATCTCGTCCTCGCTCGCGACACTCGCACTGACCTTCTCAACCTCGACCACCGAGAGAATAAGCCGGTCGTCGGAATACCACGTGGTGCCGGTAATTTTTTGTTGTTTCGCGGTGGCGATGCCGCCGATCTGCTTCAGCGTCGTGGCGTCAAAGGTTCTGACGGCAGTCTGGCCAGGCAGGTTCTGAAGTACGGCAAAGTACTTGCCTGACGGCGACACCGTTACGCTCTCGATCACCGGCAGCGCGCCAAACACTTCCGGCGAGGGCGGCGCAGCCGCAGCTGTCCCGGCGAACAACGCGTTCGCGCCTGCAATCGCGGCGAACATCAGTTTCTTGAACAAATGGACCCCCATCAAACGTTCGTGAGCGGCCTTCACGGGGCCGTTACCGAGAACCTAGCGAATTCTGCCGAGCCAGAAAAGGCGAAGTGTCACGCCGCAAACCGCTCCAGAATCCATGGCACGACGACGTCCATCACCTTTTCGACGTCGGGGGCTTCGCGCGCGCCGAACTCGGGTTCGAAATAGTGCCGTGCCCGCGGGAAATCGACGTAGGTCTTGTCCTTTGCGGCGATGGCCTGGAACATCGGTAGGGCATCGGTCTTCGGGAAAATCTCTTGGTCCTTGCCTGCGTTAATGAAGAGCGACGGTTCGTCGATTTGGGGAAGGTCGTGCAGCTGGTTCGCCTGTGACGAGACACCCGACCAGGTCGACAGCCAAGCATGCGGCGTCGCCTGACGGCCGAAGCCGAAGAACTTCCAGTTCATGAGATCGGGCCGGGACGAGAAGATCGAGCCATAGTCGCGCGCCGACGGGTCTCGTGTGTTGTCGACGTAGTGCAGGTTCGCCATCGTGCGGTAGATCGTCAGCACCGGCTCGAACGCTTCGCGCCGCAGCACCTCGCGCTGGCGCTCCGGCGCCAGTTTCGCGAAGTCCGGGTCGTTGTGTAACGCCTCGGCGCGTTCGCTCTCGGCGATCATCGCCCGCGCAATCGCGTCGATCCGCTTCACGCGTTCGATTTGGCCGGCACGAAAGCGCGCCACAAACGCCTCTTCGTAGCGCGACCACACAGCGTCCGATCCGTCGATCTTTGAAGGTGTTTTGAACCCGTTGCGCTCGTCATACATGTCGAGCGACGGGTCGGTCAGGTGCGGTTGCAACTCGTCCACGACGGAGGGGTCGATGATTTCGTTCATGATCATCCCCTCGCCCTTGTGGGTCGAGATGTAGACCATGCCGTCGGCCGGGATCATTTCGGCGTCATTCAGATGCGTTCGCCGCCCGCCCGGCGTTTTCGCGACGCGCGCGCCTTTTCCCTTCTTCGCTTGTGCTTGATAGAAGCCGTTGAGCGCGCCACCGCCGGAGTTGCCGACGAGCACCACGTTCTGGATGCCACGCTTGTTCTTCAGGAACGAGACACACGACGCGACGTCGAGAATGATCTCTTCGTGGATTGTCGTCACGTCGTTGTTCGGGTTGCGCGTGTTTGCGCCCATGCACATGACGCCGGCGTCGACGAGGCGCGGGATCACGTAGTGATGCGTGAAGTCAGCGCGCGGATGCATCACAACGATCGCCGTCTTCGGTTTCGGATTCGTCTTCGGCGACCAAAGCAACGCGCGATGCTCGCGAAAGTCCGGCGCTTTCAGAATCAAATTCTCGATCTCGAACGCGTCCGGCCGCCGGCGCATGTTCATCGGCGCGCCGCCCCAATAGGTCTTAGAAATCAGCTGCATTTTTTCGCTCTCAAAAATGGTCGGAAGAAATTTTTGGCGATTAACCGCTCATTTACCAAGCCGGTGTTTAATCGCCAGCAACGACATTGACCGAGCGGAGAACTCCAGCCCACAAACACCAGTCGCCCGGCGTGTTTCTCGGGCATCTTCCTTGGCAAGGATGCAACTCTAGAGCCCGGCGAAAGCCGGGCTTTTGAGTTTTTAGGCTGCGCGCCGCAGATCCGCCGCCAAGCCGCTCCCCATCAAATCGGCGAAGTTCGCGTTGTAGAACCGCTCGATCGCGTGGCCGCTCAAGCCCGCCACACTTTCATCGAAACGCTTCAGCGGGTTGCGGCCACCTTCCACGTGCGGGAAGTCGGAGGAGAACATGCACACGTCCTCACCGCTGTTGCGAATGATCCAACCGGTGTCCTCGTGCGGATAGGGCGTCACGCGCACCTGGCGCTTTACGAATTCGCTGGGCTTGAGCGACAGCTTCTTGAGCCGCTCCTCACCTTTTCGGAACGCGTCGGCGCCCGAATCCATAAAGCGCAACCAGCTTGGCAGCCATGAACCGCCCAACTCGATTACGCCGAACTTCAGGTTTGGAAAGCGGTCGAGCACGCCGTCGAAGATCATCGCGGCCAGCGTCAGCATCACCGAGTGCGGGATCATCATGTACGAGACGGAGGTGAAGTTCTCCTCTCCGCCGTGAAAATCCTTCACCTTCGGCAGACCGTTGTTGAAGTAGTCGGGGTTGATCTTTTCCTCGCCGCCCACGTGAAAGACGATCGGCAGGCCCGCCTCCTCCGCCATCCGCCAAATGGGATCGAACGCGATATGGCTCGGCGAATGTCCTTTCGGACAAATGGAAGGCACCGTCAGTGCCTTCGATCCGCCATCGATCGCAGCCTTGGCTGTTGCCTTCGCACGCTCCAAGTCGGCGAGTGGCACATAGGCGGTCGGGAGAAAGCGCCGGTCGACCGAGCAGAACGCGGTCATCATGCGGTTGTGCGCTTCGGCCGTGGCGTAGCCGAGTTCCGGGTTCGTGCGGTCCAAGCCGAAATTGCCGAGGCACCACGTCGTGAAGACGAGTTGGCTCGCGAAGCCCAATGCGTCAAGCGCCTTCGGCCGATCCGCGCGTTCGAAGGCGCCCAGCGCTTCGTAGTTCCGGCGCAACAGAATGTTCTCGACGGCGCCGGCCCGGAACGCCTCGTCCGTCTGCTTGGCGCGCGCGTCCTTGATCCACTTGCCGTCGCGCGACCATGCCCTTAACTTCGGCAAGTCGTCGTAAGCGGCGCGATACTTTCCTTCCAGAAAATCATCCAGACAATCGGCCAACTCCATCAGGTGGGAGTCGGCGTCGTGGATTTGGCGACCGGCGGCGTAGGACATGGTGCAAGCCTTCTCTGAGCGCGCCCGATGATTGCGGAGCTTTCGGCAAGGCGCAAGCGGGGCTCAGGGGACGCGGGCGAAAATCGCCTCAAGGCTGGTC
>JANNEL010000252.1:0-6594 GCA_031378595.1 Alphaproteobacteria bacterium | reverse complement strand
ATGTAGAGGACCCCTGATCAGAAATCAATGAATGAAATCGTTTTTGTTCACTCATCACGGAAGGTGCGGCAGGCTGCCGCAGTTTGTTAACCATTGATCTAGGTCAGAGGCTAACGAGAGTGTCGGGTTTCTGCGATTCTTGGGCCTTGCGGGGGACTTCGCGGCCGGCGCCACCGTCATCCAAGCCATTCAGCAAGAGGTGAAGGACCCCTTCAAGCTCTCTCTCCAACCGGTCGTAGGAGAGCTTTGAGTGCAACTGTGGGTAGCGGAACTTCATCGTGGCGGATTGGAGCATTTCCGCGGTGAAGACCACGTCTTCTATAGAGAACTCACCCGAGGCGTTTCCGGCAGCCAGAATCTCCGACAAAAGTGCCCGGTGGAGCGCCAAAATCCGGTTCGCGAACTGTGGGCGTTCCATCGAGATGACGCGCGCCATCTCATATATTTGCTTGTCGAATTCGAGCTGTTCGTAGGTCAGCCGCATGTCCGCGAAACAAAAGTCGCGCAACCGCTCTCTTGCGGAGCGGCCCGGGCGGCGGAGAACCTCGCGAAGCTTGGAAATTGCCGCTTCACCAGCTTCGGTGCTGATCGCCTCTGCGATGTCCAGTTTGCCTGGAAAGTACCGATACAGATTGCCGGGGGACATGTTGCAGTCCGCGGCTATCTCGGCCATCGTCGTTTTGGCGTAACCGTAGTGGGTGAAACGCTTTTTCGCCGCTTCTAGGATGTTTCCTCTAACGGTGTCTTTGCACAACATTTGTGCGTCGAATGTAGACGTTCCGAGTAAATATTCAACAAAACATTCACTTGGTGACCCAGGTGTGAACGGAAAGCGGGCAAGTGCCTCGGGGATAAGCCACATCGGCGTCGTCGGCGCCGGAGCATGGGGCACGGCCCTGGCGCAAGCGTCAGCCGGTGCCGGACGAACGGTGACACTTTGGGCCCGCGAGGCCGAGGTCGTTCGCGCCATTTCTAAGGTGCATGAGAATTTACCCTTTCTGCCCGGCGTCGCGTTGAATCCTGCGATCGTTGCGACGGATGACGCAACTGCGCTCAGCGACGCCGACGCGATCTTGCTCGTTTGTCCGGCACAGCATCTGCGCGCTACGGTGCAGATGATCGCGCTTCATGCGCGCGCGGGTGTCCCGGTTTTGATTTGTGCGAAGGGGATCGAGAGCGCGACGGGCTTGTTGATGCCCGAAGTCGCACGTGCGACGGCGCCGGCGATGACGTTCGGCATGTTGTCGGGGCCGAGCTTTGCGGCGGAGGTTGCGCGCGGGCTTCCGTGTGCCGTGACGCTTGCGCTCGACGATGCGGTGCTTGCCGAAGAGGTTGCGCGCGCGATAGGCACGTTGGCGTTCCGGCCTTACGTCTCGACCGACGTCGTCGGTGTTGCGATCGGCGGGGCGGTGAAGAACGTGCTCGCGATCGCGTGCGGCATCGTCGAGGGCCGCGGGTTCGGCGAGAGTGCGCGCGCGGCGCTCACCACGCGCGGGTTTGCGGAGATGACGCGGTTCGGGCTCGCGCTGGGCTCCAAGTCCGAGACGATGGGTGGCTTGAGCGGTCTCGGCGATTTGATGCTGACGGCATCGAGCGTGCAGTCGCGGAATTTTTCGTTGGGCGTGCGGCTTTCGCAAGGCGGGCGCGCAGACGACGGCGGTCCGCTGGCCGAAGGGGCGGCGACGGCGGAGGCTTTGGTGATGCGCGCCAAGGCCGCTAATGTCGAGATGCCGATTGCGGCGGCGGTTGCCGAGATTGTGGCGGGCCGCATCGGCGTGGACGCCGCGATCGGTGCGCTGCTGTCGCGGCCTTTGAAGAGCGAGCACTAGACGATGCTGTTTGCGTTGATCTGTACGGACAAGCCGAATTCGACGGCGGTGCGGCTGGAGGCGCGGTCGCGTCACCTCGCGTATATTCAGTCACGCCTGAGCGACGTGAAGATCGCGGGGCCGTTCGTGTCGGAAGATGGGGCGACGATGTTGGGCAGTATGCTCATTCTCGATCTTCCCGATATCGAGGCGGCACGCGCGTTTGCGGCGGGCGATCCTTATGCGCAGGCGGGATTGTTCTCGAACGTAGACATACGTCCTTGGAAGTGGACTGTCGGCGCGCCGAAGGAGTGAGGGTCATGGCTTACTGGCTTTTGAAAACGGAAGCGGAAACGTTTGGGTGGGAACACCAGCTGAAGCGAGGCGCGAAGGGCGAGCCGTGGAGCGGCGTGCGCAACTTCACGGCGCGCGACAACCTCCGGCAGATGAAAAAGGGCGATCTCGCGTTCTTCTATCACACGGGCAAAGAGAAGACCGTCGTCGGCGTCGTGAAGGTGATCAAAGAGGCCTACCAGGATACGACGGCGGAAGAGGATTTCTGGTCGATGGTCGATGTCGTTGCGGTCGAGCCGTTTCCGACACCTGTCACGCTCGCGCAGGTGAAGGCGGAGCCGAAGCTTAAGGAAATGGCGTTGACAAAGTACTCGCGGCTTTCTGTGCAGCCGGTGACCGATGCCGAATGGAAGCTCGTTCGCAAGATGGGCGGGTTCAAGAGCTGATGAAGCACGCGGGCGATGACGCGCTCGACGAACTTGAGCCGTTGCTGGCGCAGCTGCGGACGTTGCCGCGCTTGCGGGAGAAGAAGCGCGGGACGTTCTATGTGGGGGCGAAGGCGTTCTTGCATTTTCACGAAGATCCGGCCGGTCCGTTCGCGGATTTGAAGCCGTCGCTCGATGGCGACTATGAGCGCTTTCGCGTGCGGACGGCGGCTGAACGGGCGCGGCTTGTGAAACTGGCGCGGCGAGCGCTCGCATGAGCAGTGTTGTGCTGTGCCGCGCGGATGAGGTTTCCGAAGGACAGGCGCGCGGGTTCCTCATCGGCGAAGGCGTTGCACGCCGTGACGTGATCTTGGTGCGGCGCGACGGCGTCCTGCGGGCTTACGGCAACGCCTGCCCGCATCAGGGCACGCCGTTGGAGACGTTTCCGGACCGCTTCATGGATCCGGATGGGTTACTCGTCTGCTCGACGCATGGCGCGCGGTTTCGCGTCGAGGACGGGTTGTGTGTCAGCGGGCCGTGCGAGGGCAAGGCGCTGCAAGCGGTGTCGTTCGTGGTCGATGGTGGGGCTGTTGTGATTGATCTCTTTCGCGCATAGCGCGATGTTGAGTCGGCCTTAAACACGAAGGACACGAAGGTTCGCCAAGAGGCACGAAGAGTCTTGAGGCTTCAAATTGGTGGTCACGCGCTGGAAGCGCGTAGTATTGGCGCTTCACGCCTATCAGAAATTCACGGCATCACGAGCGTCTTGGTGCCTCTTGGTGAACCTTCGTGCCCTTCGTGTTTAGGGCTGACTCAATGACGCGTGCTGACCGTTAGGCGGCGCACAGGAAGGCGTTGTAGTCGGTGATGAGCGCTTTTGTTGCCGCTTCGACGAGGCGTTTGCCTTTTTCGGGTGTGGCTTGGCTGGGGTCGGAGCCGATACGGCCATCAGGGAATTGGCGTCTGTAGTCTTCGGCGTCACGGATGGAGCCGTTCGGCGCGATCTTTGGGTGCATCTCGACTTTCTTCTGAGCGTCCGGATAGGCGAAGTACGTGACCGAAACTTCGGAGGCGGTCGCGTGGCTGCCTTCGCCCACGGGGAAGAGTTCGCGGCAGAGGTCGCTTACGCCTGCCAGTTCCCACCAGTTGCGCAGGAAGAGGCGGATCGGTTTGCGGTTTGAGCCGGCGCGGCCAAACGAGAATTCGGAATAGATCTCGGAGAACGCCGCGTTGACCGGCGCGATGTTGCCGCCGTGGCCGTTGAACCAATAGATACGATCGAAGCCGTGACGCGTGAGCGACGTCGTCCAATCCTGCATGGCCGCGATCATCGTCGAGGGGCGGAGCGTGATCGTGCCGGGGAAGCCCAGATGGTGTTGGGCCGAGCCGACATTGAACGTCGGGCCGACCAAGATGCCGCTTTCGTCGCCGGCCGCTTTCGCGATGACTTCGGGGCAGATCGCGTCGGTGCCGAGCAAGCCGTTGGGTCCGTGCTGTTCGGTGGAACCGATGGGCACGATGAGACCGGTCGATTGCTTCAGATAGGTCTCGATTTCCGGCCACGAGGACTGATGGAGTTGCATGGTTTTCCTGGCGTTTTTTGCTTGCCCGAGGCTAGGGTTAGCGCGTCACGCCATTCAACGCAAAGAGCCTCCTCATGACCGCAAAGACCGACGCGAAGCCGGGGCCGCTGGCCGGGATCCGCGTGATCGACCTGACGCAATTCGTGCTTGGGCCTTATGCGACGATGACGTTGGGCGACCTCGGCGCGGACGTGATCAAGGTGGAGGAGCCTTCGGGCGACAGGCAGCGCAATCAGGGCAAGGCGCCGAAGTCGGACAAGATGGGGCCGATGTTCGTGGCCTTCAACCGCAACAAGCGGTCGGTGGCGGTGGATCTCAAGACGGATGAGGGCAAGGCGCAGTTGCGCGAGTTGGTGCGCACCGGCGACGTCTTCATTCACAACATGCGGCCCGAGGCCATCCGGCGGCTGGGCTTCGGCTACGACGAAGTCGCGGCGCTCAAGCCCAACATCATTTATGTCGAGGCGATCGGCTATGGCACGGGTGGCGAATACAATGGACGGCAGGCGTTCGACGATTTGATTCAGGCAGCGTCGGGCGCGTGCGATTTGCTGCCGCTCTATGATGGCAACAAAGAGCTTCGCCCGTTTCCTTCGATCATTGCCGACAAGACGAGCGGGTTGTTCGCTGTGATCGCGACTTTGGCGGCGCTACACCACCGCGAGAAGACGGGTGAAGGGCAGTATGTCGAAGTGCCGATGCTTGAGGCCTTCACCGGGTTCATTCAGGCCGAGCATATCTGGGGCAAGACGTATCTGGACCTTCCGGGCAAGTTCGGGCACGCGACGACGATCACGCCGCATCGCAAGCCCTATAAGACGAAGGATGGCTATTTGGTGGTTTTGCCGGCGAGCCGCGAAGGGTCGGTGAAGTTTTTAGAACTGGGCGGGATTACCGATGCCTACAACAGCGAGCGGTTCCTTGCGGCTCCCGACGGCAAGGCGCGGGTGAACGTCTATTACGATATGATGCGCGAGGCGGCGGCGACACATACGACGGACGAGTGGATGGCGCTGTGCGCCGAGCATCACATTCCGGCGATGCGAGCGAACGAGACCTCGACCTTGTTCGACGACCCACATTTCAAGGACGTCGGGTTCTTCGAAGAGCGCGAGATCAAGAGCGAGGGGCGGTATCGTACGATGCGGCCGGCGCTCAAATTCTCGAAGAGCCCATGCGCGATCCGGCTCGATCCGCCGACGGTGGGCGAGCATACGGCCGAGGTGTTGGGCGAGGCTGGCGTTGCGCGTAAGCGTTAGTTGTCGTACAATGTACTACAAATTGTTGGACGTGCGACCGTGACGAAATCCATATCGCTTTCAGCGCGTATTCCCCCGAAACTTGATGCCGATTTGGCTCGCTTGGCTCGAATGTCGGACCGAAGCAAGTCAAAGGTCGTGACGGAGGCGTTGCGCGCCTATATCGAGTCTGAGGCCGAGTTCGCTGCGTCAATCGAGCGCGCGCGCAAGGACCTCAAGGAAGGGCGATTCAAGGAGCATTCTGTGTTTATGGCGGAGCTTCGTAAGAAATACACGAAGAAGAAATGAAGGTCGTATGGACGCGCGAAGCGCAAAACGATGTGCATGATGCATTCACGTTTATTTCTCTCGACAAACCGGATGCGGCCGAGCGGGTTGTCGAGCGTCTGACTGAAGCGGGCGAGAAATTGGGACAGTTGCCGTTTTGGGGCCGTGTCCGTGAGGGCTCGAAGCTGCGCGAAGTTGCGGTGCCCGGTCTGCCGTATGTCCTGATCTACGAGGTGACCGAAGCAGGCGTCACTATCGAGCGCGCCATGCACGGCGCGCGCCGGCGCTGATCGCTCTTGCGAAGCCCGCGACGAGGGCCGCATACTTGGAATAGCCGCTATCTCGGAGGAGATTACTCCCGTGTCCGACCAGCTTATTCCCGTTACCGACGCATGGGCGAAGCGAGCGTTTGTCGACAACGGGAAGTATCTCGATCTCTATAAAGCGTCGGTGGCCGACCCGGTGGCGTTTTGGCGGGAGCAAGGCACTCGGGTCGATTGGATTAAGCCGTACATGAAGGTCAAAAACGTCTCGTACGACGCGAAGAACTTGTTCATTCGCTGGTACGAGGACGGGTCGTTGAACGTTTCGGCGAATTGCATCGACCGGCATTTGGCGAAGCGGGGCGATCAGATCGCGATCATTTGGGAAGGCGACGATCCTAAGGATTCCAAGCACATCACTTACGGCCAACTGCATGCCGAGGTTTGCCGGTTCGCGAATGTGTTGACCGCGAACGGGGTCAAGAAGGGCGATCGGGTTACGATTTATCTGCCGATGATTCCCGAGGCCGCTTACGCGATGCTTGCGTGCACGCGGATCGGGGCGGTGCACTCGGTCGTGTTCGGCGGGTTCTCGCCGGACAGTTTGGCGGGACGCATTGTCGATTGTGCGTCCACCGTCGTCGTCACAGCGGATGAGGGATTGCGCGGCGGCAAAGCGGTGCCTTTGAAGCAGA
>JANNEL010000145.1:0-9165 GCA_031378595.1 Alphaproteobacteria bacterium | reverse complement strand
AACTTGACCGGCCGACCAGATGCCGGCGTCGATGTCGCCGGTTTCGAGGACGCCCTTGCCGCGTGTGCCGGCGACGAGTTCGCGCACCTGTTCGAACTTGGCGCCGCCGTGTTTCATGCCTTCGCGCTCGATCTCGACGACCTTTTGGCTGATCGCGTTGCGGCCGACGCGCGCTGTGTTGTGCATCGTGCGGAAGATGAGGTCGGTCGCGCGTTCGTCGTTGGCGACGATCTGCTCCTTCACCTTCTGATGGATCGGCGCTTCTTTCGTGCACATGAAGCGCGTGCCCATGTTGACGCCGTCGGCACCGAGTGCCAGCGCTGCGACGAGGCCGCGGCCATCGGCGAAGCCGCCTGAGGCCAAGATCGGGATCGTGAGCTTGTTGGCGGCGGCGGGGATCAGGATCAACCCCGGTACGTCGTCTTCACCGGGGTGGCCCGCGCATTCGAAGCCGTCAATCGACACGCAATCGACGCCGATCGACTGGGCTTTTACCGCGTGGCGCACGCTCGTGCATTTGTGGATGATCTTGATGCTGGCGGCGCGAAAGGCCGGCATGTGCGGTTGCGGGTTGTTGCCCGCGGTTTCGACGATCTTCACGCCGCCCTCGATGATGGCTTGGCGATACTCGTCATAGGGCACCGGGTTGATGGTGGGCAGGATCGTCAGGTTCACGCCGAACGGTTTGTTCGTCATTTCGCGCGTGCGCTTGATCTCTTTTGCGAGATGTTCAGGCGTCGGTTGGGTGAGCGCCGTGATGAAGCCCAGTGCGCCTGCGTTTGCGACGGCGGACACGAGTTCCGCCTTGCCGACGTTCTGCATGCCGCCTTGCACGACCGGGTAGTCGATACCGAACATTTCGGTGAAGCGGGTTTTCAGCATGGCTCGGCTCCGGATGCGTTGAATGGCGATTGAACGAGAGTGGCCCGGCGGTCTGAAGCTGGCAAGAGTAGCTCCGGTTGCCGCTACTGTCCCACGACCTAGATCGCTTCGAACGTCCACCGCGCAGTAGCCGGCGATATGCGATTTCGGATTTGGTTCGCTGTCGGGAATCCGCTAAAAGGCGCGCCTTCCTGAGGACTGACTTGCCATGGCCGAGGTTCAAGACATTGTCGATCAAACGCCGGCCCAGGCTGCGGCGCGGCGGCGGACGTTTGCAATCATCTCGCACCCCGACGCGGGCAAGACGACGCTGACGGAGCATTTGCTGCTCATGGGCGGCGCGATTCACTTGGCTGGCGAGGTGAAGGCAAAGCGCGACCGGCGCCGGGCGCGGTCGGACTGGATGAAGATCGAGCAGGAGCGCGGCATCTCGGTTACGACGGCGGTGATGACGTTCGAGTATGGCGGGCTCGTCTTCAACTTGCTCGACACGCCGGGTCACGAGGACTTTTCGGAAGACACCTATCGCACGCTGACGGCGGCGGACTCCGCCATCATGGTAATCGACGCGGCAAAGGGGATCGAAAGCCAAACACGCAAGCTCTTTGAGGTTTGCCGCTTGCGCGACATTCCGATCATCACATTCGTCAACAAGATGGACCGCGAGGCACGCGATCCGTTCTCGTTGATCGACGAAATTTCGGATCAGTTGCAGCTGCACGTGACGCCTGCGATGTGGCCCGCGGGCTCGGGGCTCAACTTTCGCGGCGCGATGCATTTCGAGAGCGAGAAGTTTTTGCCGTTCGGCAAGAGCGTCGAGGCGGTGGGTGCGAGCCGCTTGGCGGATGTGCTGACGGGAGACGAGCACATGCATTTGATCGACGAGATCGAACTCGCGCGCGGCGGGTATCCAGCGTTCGATCTCACGCAATTTCGCGAAGGGCATTTGACGCCGATTTACTTCGGCGCGGCGTTGAAGAACTTCGGCGTGAAGGAACTGATCGAGGGTCTTGGCGCGGCGGCGCCCGGGCCGCGCGAGCAACCGGCCGTGCAACGCGTGGTGAAACCATCCGACGACAAGGTTACGGGCTTTGTGTTCAAAGTGCAGGCGAATATGGACCCGAACCACCGCGACCGTGTGGCCTTCATGCGTGTGTGCTCAGGCCACTTCAAGCGCGGGATGAAGCTCAAGCAGTCGGGTACCGGCAAGGTGATGAGCGTGCACAATCCGATCCTGTTCTTTGCGCAATCGCGCGAGACGGTGGACGAGGCTTGGCCCGGCGACATCATCGGCATCCCGAATCACGGTGTGCTGCGCGTCGGCGATACGCTGACGGAAGGCGAGGATCTGACGTTTACCGGCATCCCGAACTTTGCGCCGGAAATCATCCGCCGTGTGCGCTTGGCCGATCCGCTGAAAGCCAAGCACCTACAGCGCGCGCTGGAGGCGTTGGCGGAAGAAGGCGTCACGCAAGTGTTCCGGCCGAAGATCGGCTCGCAGTGGTTCGTGGGTGTCGTGGGCCAACTGCAGCTCGACGTGCTCGCAAGCCGGATCGCGGCCGAGTACGGGCTTGAGGTTGGGTTCGAGCAGGGGCTGTACGAGACGGCGCGCTGGGTCGATGCGGACGATCCGGCGGAGCTAAAGAAGTTTCTCGACGCGCATCAGGGCAACCTCGCCGAAGACCGCGACGGGGCGCCGGTGTTCATGGCGAAGAGTGCGTGGGAGCTGCGCTATTCGGCCGAGAAGTGGCCGAAGATCAAGTTCACGGCGACGCGCGAGCGGCGGCATTAAGCGCCGCCCGCGCTGCCGAGTTGGCTTCAGAAAATGAAGCGCGCGGTGTGCAATTCTTCAAGCGGCCCCGTGCGGTGTCTT
Source organism: Alphaproteobacteria bacterium (assembly GCA_031378595.1). GTDB lineage: Bacteria > Pseudomonadota > Alphaproteobacteria > Micropepsales > Micropepsaceae > SZUA-430. The sequence continues at coordinate 6,410 of JANNEL010000145.1, read as the reverse complement.
TGGACGAGCGCGCCCGACGTTCCGAAATGAAGACGAACGCCGAGGCCAAGACCCCATTGATCGGAATCGGTGCCCGCGTCTGGGTCGATGCTGCCGTACATCAAGCCGGCGTAGACTGACGTGTCGCAGTCGTCAAATAGATACTCAGCTTCGCCGCGGAGCGACCATTCGTCGAAGCCTTCGCCACCAGCGCCGGTGTCGAGCGACGAATAGTTCAGACCTAGCGTAAGGCCGAGGTTCGGCCGCGCGTAATAGCGGCCGAAAGCGTTGAAGGTCCATTCGTCGATGTCGGCGCCGGTTCCATCCAAGTTCGAATAGGCGATGCGGCCACCAAGTGTCGCCTGCTGCGAGAGGAAGTACTCACCGCGTGCGGCAATGCCGAAACCGTCGAGATAGCCGGCGCCAACATCGAGGGACTGATACCAGAGTTCGCCACCCAAGAGGCCTTCGTTTTGGCTCCGCCAAAAGGCGGTGGCACCAGCGTTCCAAGTGTCGATTGCAAATGACGGCCCCGGCGTATCGATGCGATCTGCGTTGAAACCGAAATTGCCTTGCACGTTCCAATTGCCGTCGAGCGGCCACAGCACGGAACCGCGGCCGTGGAATGTGTCTCTATCGACATCGAAGTCGGAAAAATCCGTGAAGTCGTAACCGACGTCGCCGAGGGCGATGAGATTCTTGGCGCCCTTACCGTCGGCGAGGGCAGGGAATGCAAGTACCGCGAAGGCGGCCGTCGCGAGTAGGGTTGAGCGTTTCATCGGGGTGACTCCGTACTTTCGTGGGGGACGAGTCTTCGGGAGGCGGAAGGATGCGCCGATCCTTTGCCGACGCAACGCTGCGGGTTGAAATTGCCGAATCGTAATCTGGCTGTGTGGCGGCGCGGGAGCACGTGAGTGAGGGCGGCCGCAACCTTAGTTTGGCGATTGATCGATTCGTCGATGGCGCGCGTATATCCCCTGTTGAGGAGGAAGCAGCATGAACGCGGTCGTTGTTACGGGTGCTTCGACGGGAATCGGGCGTGGAATCGCGGACTCGCTGACGCGTCGCGGGTTTCATGTGTTCGGCAGCGTGCGCAAAGCCGACGATGCGGAGCGGTTGCGGGGGCAACTTGGTGGTGATGCGTTCACGCCGCTGTTGTTCGACGTAACCGATGAAACTGCCGTGCGCGCGGGCGCGGACCGCGTGCGGCAGCTCCTCAACGGGAAAACGCTGAAAGGGCTCGTCAACAATGCGGGGATCGCGACCCCTGGGCCGGCGCTGTATCAACCGCTCGCCGATTACCGCAAGCAGCTCGAAGTGAACCTCATCGGCGCTTACACGGTGACACAGTCGTTTGCGCCGTTGCTTGGCGCAGATCGATCTCTGCAAGGTGCGCCGGGACGGATCGTCAATATCACGTCGTTGGGCGGCAAGATCGGGTCACCGTTTCTCTCCGGCTATTGTTCGGCGAAGCACGGGCTTGAAGGCTTGTCCGAAAGTCTGCGTCGCGAGCTCTTGCTGTACGGCATCGATGTCGTGATCGTCGGTCCGGGTGCGGTGAAGACGCCGATCTGGGACAAGGCGGAGGCGATGGATACGTCGGCCTACGCGCACACGGACTATGGGCCGGCGATGGTGAAGCTTTCCGACTTCATGGCCGGAGGTGCGCGCGACGGGTTGCCGGTCGAGCGCGTCGGCGAGCTTGTGCATCACGTGCTGACGACGCGGCGGCCACGGGTGCGCTATGCGTTGGCGCCGAGCCTTTTCTTCGATTGGATCGTGCCGCGCATGTTGCCGCGGCGGGTCGTGGATCGGCTGTTTGCGCGGCGGCTGGGTTTGCAGAAGTCTTAGCTGACTTTGGCGGCGCGTTCGTCCGCGAGATCGTCGTCGGACGCGCCGATCAGTAGGTGCAGGAGTTCGTTCGCGTGCTTCAAGTATGCCTGCACGCGTGCGTGCTTTTCGATGCCGGGCGAACGCAACTCGGCAGCGGCGCATTCGGCGTATGTGGTCAAGTAGCTCGACACCGTCTCGAACGCCTTTCGATGTGCGCCCTGCAGTGCGCTCGCTCGAGCGACCGGCGCGGTGTTCGTCAGCAAGTAGGTCCAACGCAGCGCGCGATCGAGCCTCATCGGATCGGGGTCGTTCGCGAGATCGGGCTGGCGCTGGCGGCGCATGCTGAAGGTGCCGACCTTGGCCAACGGCAGCGCGGCCGCGATTTCGCGCGGGGCTTGCGCGTATAGGCCTTCGATTGTTTCGAACGCCAGTTGCTTTGTGCGTGTCAGCGATTGACCCCACCGCTCGCCGTGGCGGCTGCGGATCTCTTCGGTGAGGCCGCGCGTGAGGCGTTCGAACCGCTGCAGCTTCGCGGCCAATCCGTCGGGGTCGAGCATTTCGACCTGCGTGGAGGCGATATCGACGGCCAGGCTTTCGGCATCGGCGAGAAGGATATCGCCGACGACGCTCAAGTCGGTGCGGCCGCGGCGGCCCGTGCCGGTGAGGCGCAGCGCTTGCCACGGTTGGTCGAGGCGCGCCAGCACCAGAAGCCCAAGATATGGGATCATCTCGCGGTTCGTGTCGGAGAGGTGCGCGCGCGAGGCGAGGACTTGGTCGATGTGGTCGTCCGTTAGGTCGGTGATGCGTTTGGGTAGAACTTCCCGCAGGGCCACGAGGCCGTCGGCGGACTTCAGCAAGAACGCAATTTCTTCGATGTCGATCAACACCTCTTCGCCGCCAAGGCGGGCCGCGAGGTCGTAGCGCGAGTTGCGGCTTTCGTTCGCTAGGCTGAGCGCGCCTGTCAGGCACTTCAGTACTTCGCGGCGCAGGCGCTGCAGCAGATCGTCTCGGGCGCGCACGTTTTCCGCCAGCACGGCATCAGATATGTGCGCTTCGAGTTCGGGCAGGCTTGCGCGCATGCCATCCTTGGCGAGCCAACGCCACAAGACGCTTAGCGTCGAGCGAGCGATGCGGCCGGGCTGCTTGTGTTCGCGTTCGTCCACGAGGAAGTCCGCGAACGGCTCGCAGAACAAACGTCGCGGCGTCGGTGTTCGCAGCGCATCGCTTTCGGCGAGCGCCGGACGCAACGCATCGAGGATCATCTCGGCAGGGAAGTTGTGTTCGCCCGCGACGTGCTTGCGTTCGGCGATTGCCGCCAGCTCAAGCGCGCGGCTTGCCGGGAGGCTGGCCAAGAACTGGTTGAGCTGGCGTTGTTTGGCGAGAGGCAACATGGCGCGTGCGGGGCCCCCAGAACCCCGGCGCTATCATCGTGCGTGCAGCGTAAATATTCGGTCAGCCGCGATGGTAAACAAAGTATGCTTTAGGCGCGCACTTCGACGAAAGTGTCCGGAAAGAACCCGTTGAACGCGGTTCTGAGGGCGCAGGAATAGGCGCCCAGCTGTTGGAATTCGATCCAGTCGCCGCCGGCGATGTCTTCGGGAAGTTCGATCAGGTAGTGCAAAACATCGAGCGTGTCGCAGGTGGGACCGAACGCCTTGAACGAGGCGACGCGTGCTGTCTTCTCGACGATGCGGCCGTCGCGATCCGCATAGACTTTCAACGGATATCGCACAGGCCAATTCGGCAGCGCGTATTCGTTCAAGCTGCCGTAGATGCCGTCGTTGATGAAGATCGTGTGGTCGCGCCGGAGCGACACTTGCGTGATGACGGAAAGCCCGTCGGCGACGAGCGCGCGGCCGGGTTCGCAATAGATGCGGCAGTCTTTCGGGAGTTTCAGCGCTGCGATACCTTCGCGGATGGCTGCGAAGTACTCGTCGAGTGGCGGGACGGTGACGTTCAGATAGTAGCCGGGAAATCCACCGCCGATGTCGAGAGCCGCAAGTGCTACGCTCGACTGTTTGATCGCTTCGCCGCAGCGTTTCAGCGCGGTCTTGTAAGACTTCGGATAGAGGCACTGCGAGCCGACGTGGAATGTGAGGCCGGGCTTTGCGCCGGTGGCTGCGATATCGCGCAGCAAGGCGGCGCTTGCCGAGACGCCGACGCCGAACTTGCTGGCGAGTTCGATGAGGGCGCCGTCGGCCGGCACTTGCAGGCGCACGTAGAGCGTCAGTTCGGCGGCCAAGTTCTTGTCGTTGTTGGCGCCGGTTTCTTGCAGCACGGTGGCGAGTTCGTCCTCGCTGTCGAGAGCAAAATCGCGCACGCCGTATTTGCGGAATGCGTCACCGGCTGCGCCGCGGATACGTACGGGCGCCATGAAGCTCAGCTTGGCGTCGGGGAAACGTTCGCGGACCAAGCGGACCTCGGCAAGCGAGGCGACGTCGAAATGCTTGATGCCGGCGGCATAAAGTCGATCGAGAACGGGATCCGCGTGGTTGGCTTTGACGGCGTACATCGTTTCGCCGGGGAAGCCTTCGACGAAGGTCTGTGCAACGGATCGAAATGCGGCCGGAAAAATTGCATAGACGGGCAAGGCAGGCCGTAGTTTCTCGACAACGTCCCGCACTGATGCATAACGCGGCAACGCTTCGGCGTTGCGGGCAGGCCCGGCGTGGGCGGAAATCGGCATATGAGTTGGTTTTCCCGTGCGCGAGAAATCGCGATTGTCGATAGTTGATACGTGAGATCGGGTCAATCGCGCAGCCCACGAAGTCGATTCAAATGCGCGGTGATTCGTTGAAGGCTTCGTAAGAAGGGGGCTGTAGCGTTCGTCACATGGGCGCGTGTCCGGCTGCGTTTGCGTCGCTGAGCCGGACGATGTGCGGGGGCCTGGTAACTGAGGCTCGAAACCCTATGCGTAGTTTGATCGACTTGACTGGTTTTGGTTGTTTGGCGGTGCTCGGCGTGATTTCGGTCATGCACGGACCGTACGAAGCCGCGTTGCTGTTGGCGAAGCCTGGCGCCGTTTTGACCGGCGCGATGGTCTTCCTTTCCTGCATCTGCGGGATGATCGTGGTGCATCTGCGCGCGGACAACGCGCACGCGGCGGCCGGTGGCGCGCACTTCGATGCTGAAGGCCAAGACTTGGAGCGGCGCATCGCCGAGCGCACGCGCAAGCTGCACGAAAAGGTCGTGGAGCTTGAGAAGGCGCGCGCGGCTGCCGTCGAAGCAAGCACGGCGAAGTCGCGGTTCCTTGCCACGATGAGCCACGAGTTACGCACGCCTTTGAACGCGATCTTGGGCTTCTCCGAGGTGATCGAACGCGAAATGTACGGTACGGCCGGCGACAAGCGGTATCCGGAGTATGCGCATCACATCCATGTGAGCGGCTCGCATCTGCTCTCGCTCATTCGCGACATCCTCGATCTGTCGAAGATCGAGGCTGGCAAGATGGAGTTGCAGTGCGAACCGGTGCGCGTGGTGGAGCTTGTTGCGGAAGCTTGCGAGCTGTCGAATGCCGAGCGTAACCACGCGCTTCGTGTCGAGATTGCCGACAGCCTGCCCGCGGTCAGTGCGGACAGACGTGCGGCGAAGCAGATGCTGCTCAATCTTCTGTCGAACGCGATGAAGTTCACGCCGCCGGGGCGCTCGATCATTGTGCGCGCAACGGTCCGCGCGGATCGCGGTGTGACGGTTGCGGTCGCCGACAGCGGTATCGGCATCGCGCAGGCGGATATCGCGAAAGCGCTGGCTCCCTACACGCAGGTCGACAACGCCGAGACCCGCAAGCACGACGGCACGGGGCTTGGTCTGCCGATCGTGAACGCATTGATGAAGCTGCATGGCGGATCGATGACACTTGAGAGCGAAGTGGGGCACGGTACGACGGTGTCGTTGCACTTCCCGCCAGCGGTCGTGTTGGCGCGGGCCGCCTGAGGCTACTCGGCGGCAGCGCGCGCGCTGCGTGCGGGGCGGTGGTGACGAAGGTCAAGCACGCTCCGCACGCGGTCGCTTGCCGGTTGGTAGAAGACCGTTTGCTCGGACATTGCGGCGTGGAAGTCTTCGATGCGTGTTCCTGGACGGACTTCGAACGCGTCGATGCCGCAACGGCTCATGAACAGCCACTGGTCGCGCAGGACTTCACCGACAGCGCGGAGTTCGCCGTTGAACCCTAAGCGTTGGCGAAGCTGACGGGCCCAAGAATAGCCGCGTCCGTCCTTGAATTTCGGGAACTCGAGTTCGATTAGCGCGAAATGATTTACGTCGGCGCCAAGCGCCTCGGGCGGCTGGTCGGCGGTTAGGCGAATGCCGAGTGGCGTGTTGCGGGCGAGCAGCGCGTCGCGCTCTGCTTGCAAACGCTTCAGCGAGACGACGATCGCGCCTTCGGGCAGCGTCTCCTCGTCGGCAACGCGGGCGTATGTGTTGTCGACGAACGCGTTGTTTTTAATGAGCGGCATAGAGTTTCTCCCGGAACGGCTGAACGCCGAGGCGGCGATAGGTGTCCAAGAAGCGTTCGCCCGGTTGGCGTGCGCCGAGGTAAATGTCGATCAGTTTTTCGATTGCGTCGGGCACGTCGGCTTCACCGAACGCCGGCCCTAGGA
>JANNEL010000095.1:0-1983 GCA_031378595.1 Alphaproteobacteria bacterium | reverse complement strand
CCCTCCGTTTCACCTGCATCACTGCACCACCGCCTCACCAACGGGGGAGGGGAGGCCCCCCCTCCCCCCTCCCCGGCTCACGATTGCAGACGGACGCAGTTAGATGCGAACGTGGGCGCCTTGAGCGCGAACGCCGCAACGCCAAGGGAGTAGCGCACGATGAAATGGATTGGACGCCTTGCTGTATTGATCGTCGTGTTGGCGCTGGCGGCCGCCGCCGCCGTCTATATCGGCGGGCCAGACCTCATCTACCCGCGCGTCGCCGGCGTGAACTACGGCCCCGCCTCGATTGCGTTCACCGACACCGATCCGGGCCCCACGATCGGCGGCACCATCACGCTCGGCCGCGCAGCCGACGAAAAAGGCGTCAGCGTCTACATGGTCCACTGGGGCCTTGAAGTGGGCGCGCCAGGCCCCGGCGACGACGCCGGCCACGGCGACCACGGCGGCAGCTGCAAAGGCTTCCGCGACACCAACCACGTCGCAATGGCAAAGCCCTCACAACCGGGCGCCACGATCACGATGGAAATCCCGCAAGGCACGAAAGTGCCCGAAGGCGCTGTCTACCTCGTCGCCCACACGCTCTACGGCGACATCCACAATCTGGCAAAGTGCGTCCAAACCCCGATCGTCAACCGCATCGACTAAGCGCCATGAACACCAGCCTCCCCGGATGGCTCTACACCGACCCGCGCTTCTTCGAGCTCGAGCGTCAGAAGGTCTTTAGTCAAAGCTGGCACATCGTCGGCCACATGAACGACGCGCCGAAGCCCGGCGACTATGTCACGCTGGACGTTCTGGGCGAGCGCGTCGTCACGCTGCGGGGCGCCAACGGCGTGCTCAGAAGCTTTCACAATGTCTGCCGCCACCGCGCCGCGAAGATCGCGCCGGACGCGCGCGGAACCTGCGGCCATCGCCTCGTGTGCCCGTATCACGCCTGGAGCTACACGCTGGACGGCGCGCTGAGCGCCACGCCGAAGTGGCAAGGCTTCGACGACCTGGACAAAACGAAGCACGGCCTGCACCCGGTCGAGCAGGAGATCTTCCAAGGCTTCGTCTTCATCCGTTTCGAAAAGGGCCTGCCGTCGATCGCCGAGATGATGGCGCCCTACGCGGAGGAGCTGAAACCCTATGCGCTCGAGACGCTGGTGCCGAACGGCCGCGTGACGCTGCGCCCGCGCAAGGTCAACTGGAAGAACATCGCCGACAACTACTCCGACGGTATGCACATCGCAGTCGCCCATCCGGGCCTCGCACGGCTGTTCGGCGCGACCTACAAGATCGAAGCGCAAACCTGGATCGACAAAATGTCGGGCGAACTACAAACCAATGCGTCCGAGAATTGGTCCGAGCGCGCGTATCGAGGCCTGCTCGGCAATCTGACCCATGTGCCGGCCGATCGCCGCCGCACGTGGGTCTACTACAAGCTCTGGCCGAACGTTGCCTTCGACATCTATCCCGATCAGGTCGACTTCATGCAGTTCATTCCGGTCTCGCCGACCGAAACGCTGATCCGCGAAATCGCTTACGTGCATCCCGTAAAGAGCCGCGAACTCGACGCCGCGCGTTACCTGAACTGGCGCATCAACCGGCAAGTCAACGCCGAAGACACAAAGCTGATCGAAGGCGTGCAAGCCGGCATGACCTCGTCGAGCTACACATCCGGCCCGCTGTCGCCGAAGGAAGTCTGCCTCGCCTCGTTCGCGAACCGCATGCGCAAACTCATTCCGGAAGCGGCACTTGAGCGCGCGCCCCACTAGCCTAGTCGCGATAGAAAATGTGGCTGCCGATGCGCGCGACCCGAACCATGCTCGACGCCCAATACGGCCTGCACGACGCCGCGTGATAGTGCGTGGCGCCGCGCGAAACGCGCTTCCGGGCGCGTGTGCTGAGCACCAGGCCGGCAACGCGCTGAGCGCGCGCCCACGCCCCGCTATTGCGCACAACATCCGCAATGCCGTCGCACGTGAATGAGAATTGGCA
>JANNEL010000018.1:0-3898 GCA_031378595.1 Alphaproteobacteria bacterium | reverse complement strand
CCTGGAAGACGAAGCCGAGGCTGGGCCGCTTGCCCACCCACGTTACGATTCCGCTGCTTGGTTCTGTCAGCCCTGCGATCAGGCGCAACGCCGTGCTCTTCCCGCAGCCCGAGGGCCCTACGAGCGAGACGAACTCGCCGGGCGCGACGGCGAAGTTCACGCGGTCGAGCGCGAGGGTGCCGTTTGGGAAGGATTTGGTGACGTTATCGAAGGAGAGCAGCAATCACTTCTGCTCGGTGGTTGGCGGCGTGGTGACGCCGTGGCCCTTGTTTACGAAGGCAAGCGTGTAGGCTTTGGCAACGTCGACCTTGTCGTCGTAGACCTTGCTGCTCTTCATCAGGTCGAAAAATGACTTCCAGCGCGCTTCGGTCATTGCGCCGACGCCCAGCGTCGCCGCGTCGCCGCCTTGGACCATGCCGCGGCTACGCATCTGCGCTATGGCGTTTGCGATGATCGCGTCGGTCATCTCCGGATTATCTTTCTTGATCAGCGCGTTCGCGGGAGCCGGGTCGCCGTTCAGGTAGCTGTTCCACCCGTCGATCGATGCATCGACGAACGCCTGCACCACTTGCGGCCGGTCGCGCACGTCTGTCCCGCGCGCCATAATGAAGTTTGAGTAGCCGGGATAGCCATAGTCGGCGAGCAGGAAGACTTGCGGCTTGATCTTGCCTTCTGTCTCGATGGTGAAGGGCTCCGACGTGACGTAGCCTTGCTGGATCGCTTTCGCGTCGGTCAGGAACGGCGCCAAGTTGAATGTGTATTTTCGAATTTGCTTGTCGTCGAACTTGAAGTTGGCTTTGGCCCATATCCACCAAGTCGAGACGGTGGCGTCCGATACCATGATCGCCTTGCCCTTCATGTCGGCGAGCGACTTGATGTCTTGGCGCTCGTGCGTGATCAGCACTTGCGGATCTTTTTGGAAGATTGCGGCGACGGCAACGGCGTCACCGCCGGCCGCGACGAGATTCAACGGCTGGAACGAGTTTGAACCCATCGCGAAGTCGACAGCGCCGGCTGCGATAAGCTGCGGCGTGTTCACCGTTGGGCCGCCTTGCTTGATCGTGACGTCGAGGCCCGCCTTTTTGTAGAGGCCGGTCGCGAGCGCTTGATAGAAGCCGCCATGCTCGGCTTGCGCTTTCCAGTCGGTCACAAAGGTGACCTTGATCAGTTTGGGCTCGGGCGTCGGCGCCGCCGCTTCTTCTTTTTTCTCCGGCTCCTTCCCGCACGACGCGATGAGAAGGGCTATGAGCGTGACTAGAAGAAACCTGGCGAGGCGTGGCATGGGCTTAGTCCGGGTGAATGTTTGATCGCACACCCTAGCTTAAACGCCAGGGGTGGCCAACTACATCGGTTCGCAATTCGCCGCACGCCGCTGTTGATCGAGTTCGGCCTCGCGCGCGTCGTCGTTGATAAGCGTGCGGAACAGGACGATGCCGCGCGTGGTCGGCGCGGTCACGATGCGAATGCCTTCCGGCTGCGGCGGGACGGTTTGGCCCGGACCCATGAGGACGATCGTCGCGGGCTGACCCTTCGCCTGCGTGTCGTTCAGGACGAAAAAGTTGTCGGTGTTCGCAGCGTAGAACGCGGCGGACCAGTAGGTGTCCGTGGGCGCTGCGGTCGTCACTTTGAGCGGATGGCGCGAGACGTCGAAGACGCACTGCGAGTAGAGCAAGTCGGGGCTCGGTTTGACGATCGTGCGGGACGCCGCGGTCGCGCGCTCGCCGTGCTTGATGTGGTTCGTGCTCCGGGCTCCCAGTGCCGACATTGCCCGCGACATGATGAGCGACGGCGCATAGGCGATCGCCGCCCAATGGATGAGCGCGGCCAACGCCAGCGTGAAGGCGCCCCATCTAAGCCAGGTCATGAGCACGCCTCCTTCGTGATGGTGGGAAGCGCGACGCCTGCGGGATCGTCCCTCACCGTGGGGCCGGGGTTGTAGAGGCGCAAGGTCAACTGAAAGCCATCGGACGAGGCCGCGATCCAGTTCTGCGCTTCCGGCGCCGTCGAGACGCGGATCACGAACGCGCCGTCTGCCGCACGCACGACGTTCGTTTTGCTAACCGCGAAACGCTTCGACGGGTTGTCGATGAGGAAATGGTCGCGGCCGTAGGCCGTGATGCTCCACCAGCGCGTATCGGGATCGCGGCCTTCGATGCGATAGGCGCATTTCGGGTCGAACGCTTCACCGGCGCTGTCCGATGTCGCGCCGTAGTAGATCGTCTCATCCTTATTCAACGCGAGCAGACCCGCGATGGCAACGGCGGTGCGGGTGTAGTTGTCCGCGTTCGTGCCGCCTGCCGCGAGGTTCGCGGTCCACGGTCCGTTCTTGACGACGGAGCCTGCGGGCATTGCGCCTTGCACGGCGAGATAGGCGCTGCCCAAACCCAGCACGACGGCCGCGACGATTGCGGCCAAAGCCTTCAAGAAAAATCTCACGCGGGACCGACTCTCTGATGCACGCGCAGCTTAGGCCGTGAGCGTGCGGCTATACCAGATGCCGTTAGTTCGGAGGCGGGGCGTCCGAATCGGGCTCGGGTTCGTCGGCGGGGTCTTCCGGATCAGGCGGGGGCTGGCGGCGCGGCGGATGCGTTGCGGTTGCGGCGCCCGCGCCGGCGTTCGCTCCAACGTCGATGCCGTCGTCGTCCTGCTCATCCGACTGCGGCGTGTAGCGCGGCGCCGGCGGCGGCGGCGGCACGGGAGCGGCGTTGCGCGGGCGATCGCCGTCGCCGAACAGGCTATCGAAGAAGTCCTCGATCACGCCGGGTCTGTCGTCGGGCACGCGGCGGTCGGTGTATTCGCCGTCGCGCTCGACCCAGGGATTGTCCGGTTCGTTTTGCGCATACGCGTCGGAGTCGCCGTACATGTCGACGCCGGGCAGATTGTGAACCGCGATGTTCTTGTGGGCGGCCAGCATGTAGGCCTTCCAGATGCTTGCGGGCAGGCTGCCGCCGACGACCTTTTTCATCGACGTGTTGTCGTCGTTGCCCACCCAAACGCCGGTTATGAAATCGGCCGTGTAACCGACGAACCATGCGTCGCGCCATTCTTGGCTGGTGCCGGTTTTCGCGCCGACGGGGCGCGGGTCGAGATCGGCGCGCTGTCCGGTGCCGGTTTGCACGACCTCGAACATCATCTGGTTCATCTCTTGGAGCGTACGCTGGTTCATCACTGCGATCGGCGGTGCCGGGCGGTATTGATAGAGCACGGTGCCGTCGGAGGTCCGGACCTCAAGGATCGCATAGGGGTCGACGCGGTTGCCGTTGTTCGCGAATGCGCCGAAGGCGCGCGTCATTTCAAATAGCGTGACTTCAGATGTTCCCAACGGGAGCGAGCGGTTCGGTTCGAGCGGTGAGGTGATGCCAAGACGTTGCGCAACGGCGATTATCTTGCGGCGGCCCACTTCGTCCGCCACGCGCACGGCGACGGTGTTGATCGACTTGGCCAGCGCCTCGCGGAGCGAGATTTCGCCCAGATAGGAGCCGTCGTAGTTCTGCGGGCTCCACCCTCTACTCTCGTAAGGTGCGTCTTCCCGCACGTCGTCCGGCGTTAGTCCGTGCTCGAGCGCGGCCATATAGACGAACGGTTTGAACGACGAGCCAGGCTGGCGGCGCGCTTGATAGGCGCGGTTGAACGTCGAGTTCGTGTAGTCCTTGCCGCCGACGATGCTGCGTACGGCGCCGTTCGGTTCAATCGCGACCAGAGCGGCCTGCGTCGCGCCGCGGGCTTTGCCCTCGCGGTCGAGGACCTTCACCAAATTTGTCTCAGCTGCAGCTTGGAGTTTGGTGTCGATCGTGGTCCGGACGATCAGATCCTTGTCGGGGCGGATGTCCAGCTTTGTCAGCTGGTCCATCACGAAGTCGGCGAAGTAGTTGGCGCTTTCGACGCCTTCGTTCAGAAC
>JANNEL010000017.1:0-1969 GCA_031378595.1 Alphaproteobacteria bacterium | reverse complement strand
CACGACCCGACACAGGGAATGCGTCAGGGTAACGATGTGGGGACGCAATACCGTTCCGGCATCTATGTCGCGAACGACGCGCAACGGAAGGCGGCGGAGGTATCGCTCGCGATGTATCAGGATCTGATCTCGAAGGCCGGGCACGGAAAGATTTCGACCGAGATCGTGGACGCGCCCGCGTTCTATTATGCCGAGAGCTATCACCAGCAGTATCTGGCGAAGAACCCGGACGGGTATTGCGGCTTGGGCGGCGTGGGCGTGAGCTGCCCGATTGGAATACAGAAGACGGAAAACGGGGATCAAAGGGCCTGAGTGGACGGGCCCGGTTCGACCCCTGTTTTCTGTATTCCGTTTTCCGCGGCGTCGCGCTATACCCCGCCCCCTTATGCTGTTGTAGCGTAGTGGTAGCGCAACGCCTTGGTAAGGCGTAGGTCGTGGGTTCAATTCCCACCAACAGCACCAGATTCCGGAAGGTAGACGACGGAACACAGGGATCGGATGGGTGGCGCCCCTCTGGTCCCTGTTTTCCGTTCTGCAGTCTCTGCCTGGCAGCTTTACCGGGCTCACGAGAAATTCACGGGCGGTGTGAATAGTTTTGCGCTAGATCGGATACCGATTTTCGTGAGGAGAGAGGCTCATGCGGCGCACTATTATGACGATGGCTGTGGCTTGTTTGGCGGCAGCGGCTGCAAGAGCAACACCACCAGCTTCAACTCCGGCGCCCGCCGTCCCGCGCGCGTTAGCGCCGCTCTCAATCACCGTGTTCGACCAGGAAAACTTCAAAGGACGCGCGGTGAAGATCACCGCTGCGACACCCAATCTGGCCGCTCTACAGTTCGAGGACAAGGTCGCGAGTTTCGAGGTGACCGGCGTAGGGGATTGGGTGCTCTGCGAGAATCGCAACTACGGTGGGCGGTGCGCACGCGTGCAGCAGAAGGCCAGCGACTTGCGGGTGATCCAGCTGTTTGCGAGGGTGAGTTCGCTCTACCCCGTGCCCTTGCCGGCACCGGCGACGCCAATTTCCCCCGCTACACCTGCGGCGCAGCGGTAGAATCCGAGAATGATCTCTGCTTACCGCGGCTTCGGCGGGGTCGGCGGCGGCACGGGCACGGGGTAGAGCGAAGACACCTGGCCGTTGATCTTCAACCGCTTCAGGTCTTTTTCCTTCGCGTGGATGCGGACGCACTTGCCCATGAAGTTACGGTGCTCGCAGAGCACCCAATCGCGCGACCCGTTGATCCGCACGCTCGCGATCACGTCGTTGAAGTCGATCTTGGCCAAGCTCGGTACCGCGCGATCGAACGTCAGTGTGCGACCCCTGAAGTTCGGCTGGTCGAAAACGGAGATCACCGTCGGCGGCGGCATATGGGGCGCGATCGTTGCGGCGGCGGGGTAGTACGGCTGCGCCATGACATTGGCGGCGGAGGCCAGGATGGCAGCGGCGGCAACGGCTATGGCGAACGACTTCATTCTTATCTCCTTCAACATACCGCGCCCCGAATTAGCGCCGGTGAAATAGTTGGACACGCGAGCCCTGGCAACCCCGCACTCGCTGCGAAACCGTCAGGCACGCATGTCTCCACAAGCGGCTTTTTGGCACGGACGGGCTGAACGGCAGGCGAACGAGGGTTTCACGCGCCGTTCACCTGCGCGTGGTGCGTGGGGTTAACGTTGGCTACGCGCCAGCGTGGTGGGCTGTTTCAGCAGTGCCGCCAACCGATCGGGATAGTCGGTGCAGAGGCCGTCGACGCCCAGGTCGGTGAGGCGGGAGAGATCGTCGGGCTTGTTTACCGTCCATGCGCCCACCTTGAGACCGAGGTCGCGCGCCTCGGACATCGTGGCGCGGTTGATGTCGGCGAAGAACGGGAACCAGCCGTCGGCGCCCGCGGCCTTCGCAGCCTTGATGACGGAGCCGCCGTGCTTCGATCGGTCGAAGCCGCCGGTCCATGGTGCGCCGTCGCGCTCCATC
>JANNEL010000182.1:0-9191 GCA_031378595.1 Alphaproteobacteria bacterium | reverse complement strand
GAGAGGTCGAGAATGTCGTTGATCAGGGAGAGGAGGTGCACGCCGCTGCGATGAATGTCGCCTGCGTATTCCTTGTACTTCGGCTGACCCATCGAACCCAACGTTTCCGTTTCGATGATCTGCGAGAAGCCCAGAATCGCGTTCAACGGCGTGCGCAATTCGTGGCTCATGGTGGCGAGGAAGCGCGACTTCGCGACGTTCGCGGATTCGGCCTCCACCTTCGCCCGTTGCAGTTCGCAGGTGCGCTTTGTTACGGCTGCTTCCAGGTCCCCGTTCAACGCCTTCATCTGTTCCGAGTACTCGGTTGCCTGGTTAAAGGCGTCGCGGTAGCGGGCGACCATGGAGCCCGATAGGCACAGGAAGAACGCCAAGAATCCGAAGGGAATGAGGTTCGGGCCGGCTATCAGGCCGTTGTCGAGCATGATGTCGTGCACCGTTGACGCGGCGCTCAGCAGCCAGCCAGCGAACGCGAGCACGCCACCGGGCTCTTGGGCCCACGCTGCGCGGCCGATTCCATAGGTCAGGTACAGCATCGCGCCGAGGGCCACGAACTCGAACCCTTTCAATGCGAGCTCGCCGGCGGCACTGCCGCCAACAAGCGATACGCACGCCAGCAGTCCGCCGAGGGCGGCGAACCAAGGCGAGTAGCGCGGCGCGACACGCCGCGGGAAGCTCAACGCAAAGAAGTGATAGGCCGCCGGCAGCAACAAAATGCTGGCGGCGTAGTCGATACGCCAGACCCAATCCTGACCGAGTGCGCCGATCATGAACGGTGCGATGGGCTCGATCAAAAGGGTTCGGACACCCAGCAACAACGCAAACAGGGCGAACCAAAGGGCTTCCCACCGGCTGCGCGCCAATACGAAGGCTACGAGATGATAGGACGCGGCGAAGAACATGGCACCGATCAGGAAGATCGAGAGCGTGACCATGGTGCGATCGTGGTCGGCCAAGGTGCTCTCGAGTCCGATGACGGGTGCGGCAAAGAACCCGCCGTGAAGAGCGACGTGATTTGAAATCTCGAACTGGAGTTCGACGGTATCGGTCCGGTTAGGGAGCGGCGCCATAAGATTGTAGGCGCGGGCCTTTTCTCCGTTCGGCGATTGGGAAGGCGTTCCGCTTGCCGCGAGCTCTGCGCCGTTTACGAGAACGCGGTAGGCCGACAAAACGTAACCGGTGTCGATCGCCAAACGCCGGTTGCGCCCGGGAGCCAACTTCACCGTGACGGCATAAGTTGCGAAGCCCTGCTGGCGGGCCATTCCGAAACCACCCCCGCCTTGCGGCCATGCACCCGGTACGTCCGCGAGCACGAAGGACGCACCCGGATTTGAACCGTTCAACCACATGCGATCGGTATAGCGCCATTGTCCGGTCAGGCGAACGCTCCCGTCCCGCGTGAAATTCCACTGCGAGAGATCGATTGCGCCTTGTTCTACTTGCGGAACGTTGCCTGCGGGCCGTGCATCGAAGAGCGACGCGAACGCGACCGCCAATGCCACTATGAGCAGAGCGTTGAAGAAGCCCCGGTGATTGTCAAACAGTTGGCTCAGATGCGCCATCGAGATCATTCGTGCGTTCGCGACGCGTATTATGGCATCGCAACACCTGCACTTCAGTTAAGCCGCGCAAACCCATGTGGATCGATCGGTGGGCTTGCGGAACCTTTTGCTATGTACGCACTCTGACCCCATTTGCGCCGGCCACGTGGCGCGTCAGGACGAGGGCGCGGTCAACAGCCTCTTGATTGCGATTGCCTGCCTTGCCGGACCGGACTTAACGTAGCGTTCGAGTTCGCGCTTGTGCGCCACCCCGAAGCCGAAGGCGTAGGGTGGCGGACAGAGTGAGATTCGAACTCACGATACCCGTGAAGGTATACACGCGTTCCAGGCGTGCGCCTTAAACCACTCGGCCATCTGTCCGTCGCGGTCCTTCGGCGGACCGGCGCGGGACTATAGTCGGGAGCGTTGCCGCTGCAACCCCCCAATCGCGGCGCGATTCCGCCCGAGGCCTCGCCTTGAATTGCGGGGTGATTCGGCGTCTGCTTGGGTTCGCTTGATCGGAGGACACGATGACGAAATTCGCATTTGCTGCCCTTGCATTGGTTGGCGCCGCGTTTGCCGGTGTTGCGTTTGCCGAAGGCGAGAGCGTGCCGCCCGCTGCCAACGAGCCCGCAGCCGACACGCCCGCGTGCGCCCCGGCGAACCGGATTCACTCGTGGTCGCTGGTCGACGACCGGCACATCTATCTGAGCATGCTGGACAAGCGACGGCGGTTCCTGGTGACGTTTCTGGGACCCTGCCGCGACGCGAAGTGGGCGGTGCTCGTTTCACTTGCGCGCGGGAGCGTCGGCAAGTGTTTGTGGGCCGGCGATCAGCTCATCTTCCGGCGGATGCCGATGGACTTGGGCGAGGCGTGTTGGATTGAGAAGATCGAACCGGCGCCGCCAGCGGAGAACGCGCCGGAACCGAAGCGTGCGCCGCCCGCGGAACGGCCGACAACATTTTAAGGCCTATCCGCGAAGCGTTGCGCCTGTAGCCTTCGCTACCCCACCGATGATCTTGCTTGAGACTGTTTCAATTTCCGATTCGGTCAGCGTCCGGTCCTTGGGTTGCAAGCGCACGCTGATCGCAAGCGATTTCATGCCCGGGTCGATCCCTTGGCCCTCGTATACGTCGAAGACGTTGACGCTTTCGATGAGCGCGCGATCGGCCGTAACCGCGGCTTTGACGATGTCGGCCGCGGGGACCTTGGCGTCGACCAGGAAAGCGAAATCGCGTTCGACAGCTTGGTACTCAGGCAGGTCGAGTTTCGGTTTCGTCTTGGTCGGCTTTGCCTTTTGCGTCGGAAGCGTCTCAAGCATCACTTCGAACGCGGCGACGGGGCCGGTGAGGTCGAACGCCGCCAGGATACGCGGGTGCAGTTCGCCGAAGTAGGCGAGCACGTTCTTCGGGCCCAAACGTAGCGCGCCGGAGCGGCCAGGGTGGAACCATGCCGGTGCGTCCGCACTGACTTGCGCCGTGTCGGCAGCGAAACCACAGGCTTCTAGGATCGCCATGACGTCGGCCTTTGCTTGGAAGACATCGGCGTTCCAGGTTTGTTTGCCCCAGTTACGCGGACCGGCGCCGACACGGATGGCGGAGGCCGCCGTCAGTTGCTCGCCAGGGTCAGGGCCGGTGAATTGCGGGCCGACCTCGAAGAGCGCCAGATCTTTTGCGCCGCGTGCGGCGTTGCGCTGGGCCGCGGCGAGAAGACCCGGCAGTACGCTGGGGCGCATGGCATCGAGATCGGCGCTGATCGGGTTTGCGACCAGCAACGCGTCCGGCACGCCGCCGAAGAGCGCGGCTTGTGCTTTCGAGACGAACGACCACGTCATCGCTTCGGTGAGGCCGCGTGCGGCGAGCGTGCGTTTGGCGGCGCGCACGCGCTTTTGCATCGGCGTCAGCACCGGCAGTGGCACGGACGCAGGCCTTGGGAGCGGCGTCGAAGGGATTTTGTCGAAGCCCGCGATGCGCACGACTTCTTCCACCAGATCGGCGGGGCCGTTGATGTCCGGACGCCAGGGCGGGACGGCAACACGCGTGCCGACGACGGCGCGGAAGCCCAGGCGGTCGAGGATGGTCATCGCCTCGCCTGCATGGATTTTCATACCGCAGAGTTTCTCGATCAGCGCGGGATCGAACGTGATGTCGCGCTTCGTGTCGGGCGCGCGGCCTGCCACGGTGACGTCTGAGGCTTCGCCGCCGCAGAGGTCGAGCACGAGCTTCGTCGCAAGGTCGAGGCCCGGCGTCACGTATTCCGGATCCACGCCGCGTTCGAAGCGGTAGCGCGCGTCGGAATTGATGCCGAGCTCGCGGCCGGTGCGTGCCGTGCGCACGGGATCGAAGTAGGCGCTTTCGATGAAGACGTTCGTCGTGGCTTCGGTGACGCCGGTGGATTCGCCGCCCATGACGCCGCCCAGGCCCAGCACGCCGTTGTCGTCGGCGATGACGCACATTTCGGCGTCGAGTTCGTAGGTCTTGCCGTCGAGCGCGAGGACGCTCTCACCCTTTTTTGCGAGGCGGGCGTGGATTTCGCCTTTGAGCTTGTCGGCGTCGTAGACGTGCAACGGACGCGCGCGGTCGAGCGAGATCAGATTCGTGATGTCGACGAGCGCGGAGATGGGGCGCAAGCCCACCGCTTTCAGGCGCTGTTGCAGCCACGCGGGCGACGGGCCGTTCTTCACGCCCTTCACCATGCGGCCGGCGAAGAGCGGGCATGCGCTTTTTGCTTTGTCGTCGAAGTGGAGGCCGATCGCGACGCTGTTCTTGAAACGCGGGTTGATCTTGACCGTTTGCTCGGCCTTCAAATGACCGATACCCGCGGCGGCGAGATCGCGGGCGACGCCGCGCACGCCGGTGCAATCCGGGCGGTTCGGCGTCAGCTTGATCTCCATGACCGGGTCGGTGAGGCCCATGATTTCGGCGAACGGTTTGCCGACGGGCGCATCTTCGGGAAGTTCGATGATGCCGTCGTGTTCTTGGCTGAGGCCCATCTCGCGTTCGGAGCAGAGCATGCCGTTCGACTCGACGCCGCGAATCGACGATTTCTTCAGTTCAAGGCCGGTGCCGGGGACCGTAACGCCGGCATGTGCGAACACGCCCTTCATGCCGGCGCGTGCGTTCGGTGCGCCGCAGACGACCTGGAGCTTTTCCTTGCCGGTGTCGACGATGCAGACGCGCAGCTTATCGGCGTTCGGATGCTTCTCGGCCGAAACCACATAGGCGACGGTAAAGGCGCTAAGGTCTTTCGCCTTGTCGTGCACGCTCTCCACTTCGAGGCCGATGTGGGTCAGCGTGTCGGCGATTTTTTCGACGGGCGCGTCGGTGTCGATGTGGTCCTTAAGCCAGGACAGAGTGAATTTCATCGGCTGAGCCCTCCCGCCAGCGAGGGCACATCGAGGGCCGCGAAGCCGTAATGTTTCAGCCAGCGGGCGTCGCTGTCGAAGAACGCGCGCAGATCGGGCGCGCCGTATTTCAGCATCGCCAGACGGTCGAGGCCCATGCCCCAGGCGAAGCCTTGATACTTCGCTGGGTCGTGGCCGCACATTTCGATGACCTTCGGATGCACCATGCCGCACCCTAAGATCTCGAGCCAATCGTTGCCCTGCCCCAGTTTCACTTCGCCGCCGGAGCGGTCGCAACGGATATCGACTTCGGCCGAGGGCTCTGTGAACGGAAAATGCGAAGGGCGGAAGCGCATCTCGACCTTCGGCACTTCGAACAGCGCGCGGCAGAATTCTTCCAGGATCCACTTCAGGTGGCCCATGTGCGAACTCTCGTCGATCACCAGACCTTCGATCTGGTGGAACATCGGCGTGTGGGTTTGGTCTGAGTCCATGCGATAGACGCGGCCGGGCACGATGATGCGGATCGGCGGCTTTTGCGTCAGCATCGTGCGGACCTGAACCGGCGACGTGTGCGTGCGCAGCAGGTGGCGCGTGCCGTCAGCCTTCGGCTTCAGGTAAAACGTGTCGTGCATCTGGCGCGCGGGATGTTCCGGCGGGATGTTCAGCTTTGTGAAGTTGTAGTCGTCGGTTTCGATGTCAGGGCCTTCGGCGATTGCGAAGCCCATGTCGGCGAATATGGCGGTTGCCTCATCCAGGATTTGGGAGACGGGATGGATACGACCCGTCATCTCCGGCCGCATCGGCAGCGTGACGTCGATGCGTTCGGCGCCGAGCTTTGCTTCGAGCGCGACGTCGCCGAGTGCGCTCTTGCGTGCCCCAAGCGCTGCCGTCACGCGGTCGCGCATGCCGTTGATGATCGGGCCCTTCGCCTTGCGCTCGTCCGGGCTCATCGAGCCCAGCGTCTTTAGCGCTTCGCTGATCGAGCCCTTCTTGCCGAGCAGGTCGACGCGCGCGGCTTCGAGCGCCGCCTCATCGCTCGCTTGGGCAATGCGGTCGAGGGCTTCGCGTTCTAGGGATTCAAGATCGCTCATTTTGTTCGTCCGTCCAGTAGCACCGCGTTGTCCCAACCCTGAGTGTCATGGTCGGCCCACCGGTCCAACGCTTGCGTTGGCCGGAGGATAAACTCCGGCCGACCACCCACGACTTACTTTGAGCGCTGGAAGAAGTCGTGGGTGGTCCGCCTTCGCGGACCATGACACCAGGGGGAAAGCAGGTGCGGACGAAACGAACGCTTACGCTTTCGCCGCGCTTGCCGCCTGGTCGACCAGGGCCTTGAAGGCCTCGGGCTCGCGCACGGCGAGGTCTGCGAGAATCTTGCGGTCCACCGCAATCCCCGCAATCCCGAGGCCGTTGATAAATCGGCCGTAGGTGAGCCCGTGCTCGCGGACGGCAGCGTTGATGCGCTGAATCCAGAGGGCGCGGAAATTGCGCTTCCGAAGCTTGCGGCCGATGTAGGCGTGTTGGCCCGATTTATCGACGGCCGCGTTCGCGGTCGTGATGTTGTTCTTGCGGCGGCCTTTGAAACCCTTGGCCTGCTTCAAGACCTTCTTGCGGCGAGCGTGGCTCGGAACCGCGCGTGGTGCACGTGACATGAGTGTTCGTCCTTACCGGTTATAGGGCATCCAAAGCTTTACGCGCGGCGTGTCACTCGCCGAGAGAATGAAGCTCCCTCTGGCGTGAAGCTTGCGCTTGGATGAGCGCCGGATGAGACGGTGGCGCTTCATCACGCCGCCATGTTTGACCTTACCGGTGGCCGTCATTCTGAAGCGCTTTTTAGCGCCTGATTTGGTCTTCAACTTGGGCATTTCGGTCTCCTTATGCTGGAACGCGTGTGAGCCCTTGACGGCTCGGAACCGCCTGGGCATGCCCCGCCCGGCCGTTCGTGAGGGGCGGGAAATAGCCCAAACTTCCGCTGGAAAGCAAGAGATGGGCGGCCCCCGCGTCAACTTGGGACCGCCCACGCTATTAAAGCGCGCGCCTGGAGAGGATTTCCCAGCGCCAGAGCATGCCGACGCCGGCCACGCCCAGGCTTGCGAGCAGGCCGAGCCAGACGCCGAGGCCTTCGAGCCCGGCCCACTTGGCCAGGCCGTAGGCCAGAGGAAAGCCGACAAGCCAGTAGCTCAAACCCGCGATCCACATTGGGGCGCGTGCGTCCTTGATGCCGCGCAAGCTCGACTGCGCCGTCACTTGGAGGGCGTCGAAGAGCTGGAACGCGGCGGCGACGTACAAGAACGTACCCGCGAGTGGGATGACGCCTGCGTTGTTCGGATCGCTTGCGTCTAAGTAGAGACCCGCTAGCGTCTCCGGCATCGCAGCAATCACGATGCCGCAAAGGGCCATGAACCCGCAGCCGACCGCAATCGCGGTGTGACCGGCGAGGCGTGCCGCCGGCCCATTGCGTGCACCGACCGCCAGACCTACCCGCACGGTCGCTGCCATCCCTATTCCTAAGGGCACCATGAACGTGACCGAGGGAATGTTCAGAGCGACTTGGTGCGCGGCGACAGCAGTTGCGCCGAACGTGCCCATGATCAGCGTCGCCGAGTTGAACAACATGGCTTCGAAGATCAAGGATGAGCCCATCGGGAGGCCCAGCCAAAAGATCTCAGCGAACTTACGCCAGTCGGGCCGGAAGAACCGGTGCAGCAAGCGGTACTTGTTGAACGCGGGCGCGAGCAACATCAGCGACAGCAACGTCGCGAACGAAAACACGTACGCGATCGTGCTCGCAATCGCCGAGCCCACCAAACCGAATGCCGGCACACCAAAGTGTCCGTAGATGAATACGTAGTTCGCCGCGATGTTCACGAGCACGGTTGCGATTGCGACGCCAAGCACCGGGCGCTGTTTGTCGATTGCCGTCGCGAAGCCGCGCAGCAACGCTGTGCCCAGCCAAAACGGCAAGCCGATGCTGATGACTTGCACCCAAGGCTCCGCCATCGCCGCGATCTTCGGATCTTGCCCTAAGAACACGAGTGCCGGCCGCGCCCACAAAAGGGCCACCATCAGGATCGGCGACATCAACCCGATCGCCCAGAAGCCCATGCGCACGGCTGCGCGCACGCGCGCGCGGTCGTTCGGATGCGCGCCTAACGTCTGCGCCACGATCGGCGAGACCGCCATCACGGGGCCGAAGCCGATCAACCAAGCGAGGTAGAAGAGCACGGCGCCGATACCGGTTGCCGCGAGCGCGTCCTTGCCGAGATGGCCGACCATGATGATGTCGGCGGTGAGCGAGCCGATTTGGGCAAGCTGCATCGCGATCAATGGCGTTGCGAGCTTCAACAGTTCGCGCGCTTCGTCGACCCAAGGTTTCAGGATCGCCTTGCGGCCGGCTTCGTCGGTATTGCGGTCGAAATAGGTGGTCATGGTCTTGATCATGGTACGGCTCAATGTGTTCGCCCGCCGCAGCTTCCGCTCACTCTCCCGGGGTTCGCCGGGCAAACAAAAACCCCTCCGGAGCGGTGCTCGGGAGGGGTGGCGAAAGCTCAAGCCTTGCGGCGTGGCGCTAAACCATGACTCCCTCGCGAGCCAAAAGAACCGCAAAACGCGGCGCCGGATATCCGGCGCAGCCCGCAGCGGTCATGATGTTGGTCGACGTCGTCATCAAATCGTCGGCTCGTGTTTGGACGCGAAGCCCGATGCCTCGCGATTGAGACAGGGGATACGCGCGGGTAATTCCGAAGTCAAGGCATGGCAGCTATTCACGGGACACGACGCGTAAACCTGTGACGCATAAACGACAAAAGCGCGGAAGCTTTTGGCTTCCGCGCCTCCTTGTCATGCATATCAGCCCTTCACGCACACGATTTGGCGCAAGGTGTGGACCACTTCCACCAAGTCGGCTTGGGCGGCCATGACGGCGTCGATGTCTTTGTAGGCCATTGGCGTTTCGTCGATGACGCCGGCGTCCTTGCGGCATTCGACGTGGGCGGTTGCGGCGATGTGGTCTTCAAGCGTGAAGCGTTCCTTCGCTGCCGTGCGTGACATGGCGCGGCCGGCACCGTGCGAGCATGACTCGAACGATTCCGGATTGCCAAGGCCGCGCACGATGAAGGACTTCGCGCCCATCGAGCCCGGGATGATGCCGAGTTCGCCCTTGCGGGCGCGCACCGCACCTTTGCGCGTCAACCAGACGCGTTCGCCGAAATGCTCTTCACGCTCGACATAGTTGTGGTGGCAGTTCACCGCCACATCGAGCGTTTCGAGGTCCGGCCACGTTTTCTTCAACACCGCGATGACGGCG
>JANNEL010000235.1:0-2622 GCA_031378595.1 Alphaproteobacteria bacterium | reverse complement strand
CCGACCCCTATCAACCGATCGACGAGAAATATCAGGTCACACGGGAGGTCCTGAAGGTGCTGCGCGACTTCCGGCATCCGGTTGGGATTGTGACGAAGTCGAACCGCGTTTTGCGCGACATCGACATCTTGGCCGATATGGCTAAGGACAACCTCGCGCGCGTGGCCATTTCTGTGACGACGCTGGACCGTGAGCTTGCCCGCACGATGGAACCGCGCGCGCCGACGCCCGAGCGGCGGATCGAGGCGATCCGCGAACTGACCGCGGCCGGCGTGCCCACAACGGTGATGACGGCGCCGATGATCCCCGCGTTGAACGATCACGAGATGGAAGCGATTTTAGAGCGCGGGCATGAGGCGGGTGCGCGGCATGCCGGGTATGTCGTGCTCAGGCTTCCGCTTGAGATCAAGGATCTGTTCCGCGAATGGCTGGAGGCGAACCAGCCTGGGCGCGCCGGCCACGTGATGTCGCTGATCCGCTCCATGCGGGGCGGCAAGGACTATGACGCGGAATGGGGAAAACGCATGAAAGGGTCCGGGGTTTACGCGGAGCTCATCGCCAAGCGCTTCAAGCTCGCTTGCGATCGGCTGGGACTCAATCAATGGTGGACGCCGCTGCGGACTGATTTGTTCAAGCCGACACCGGCGCCGGGAGATCAGCTGCGGCTCCTCTAATGGAGCGTCTCAGTTGCCGAGTTTCACCCGCGAACGGAAAATCGAAGGACCGGTCGCGGGGATCGACGAGGCTGGGCGCGGGCCGCTTGCGGGACCGGTCTATGCGGCCGCGGTGATTTTGGACCCGGCGCGGTTGCCGCGGGGCTTGGACGATTCCAAGGCGATGACGCCGGACGCCCGCGAGAAAGCGTTCGCGAAGATCATGGAGCGCGCACTTGCGGTCGGCGTGGGCGTCGCGGATGTCGACGAGATCGACGCTATCAATATCCTTCAGGCGACGATGCTCGCGATGCGGCGGGCGACCGAGCAGCTCTTGCTCGCACCCGTTAAGGCTCTGGTCGACGGCAACCGCGCACCTGCCCTCGCCTGTCCGGTCGAAACGATCGTCGACGGCGACGCGAAATCGATGTCGATCGCCGCAGCATCGATCATCGCCAAAGTTACCCGCGACCGCGTGATGTGCGCACTCGATGCCGCGCATCCGGGCTACGGCTGGACCAGCAATAAGGGGTACGGCACGCCGGATCACCTTGCCGCACTCGACCGGCTCGGCCCATGCGCACAGCACCGCAAGAGTTTCGCGCCTGTGGCTCAACTGAAACTGTCGTTCCAGACCTAAGCCCCTATCCTGCGCGCTCACGCGGGGAGTCCAAAGATGCTGACGTTGCTCGGCGTTGCGGTCGTCATTGTCGGGTTTGCGGCGCGCTTCAATCCGCTGCTGGTTGTCGTCGTCTCCGCGCTCGTCACGGGGCTTGCGGCGGGGATGCGGCCAGAAGAAGTGCTGGCCGCGTTCGGCAAAGCGTTCAACGAGAACCGGTTTGTGAGCGTGGCGTGGCTCGTCTTGCCTGCGATCGGCGTGCTGGAGCGCGCGGGTTTGCAGGAACGGGCACGGACGCTGATTGCCGGCATTTGCGCGGTGACCGTGGGTCGGCTCCTTCTCGTTTACATGTTGCTGCGTCAGGTGACGGCCGGCATCGGGTTGATTTCGATTGCAGGACACGCGCAGACCGTGAAGCCCCTGGTCGCACCGATGGCGGAGGCCGCGGCCGAACTCGGCGATCCGAACATTAGTACTGAGGAGCGTGAAAAGGTGCGCGCGCTTGCTGCAGCCACCGACAACATCGCGCTGTTCTTCGGTGAGGATGTGTTCCTGGCGATCGGGTCGATCCTTCTGATGGTCGGGTTCATGGAACAGAGCGGGATCGCGGTGCAGCCGTTCGAGCTTTCGTTGTGGGCGATACCGACCGCCATTGCTGCGTTTTTGGTGCACGGCGCGCGGCTGTTGCTTCGTGATGCGACCGCGAAGAAGGCGGGTGCGAAATGATTACAATCCAAGCAGTCTATGTGCTGGTCGGCTTGCTCTTCGTGGTGTTCGCTTATCTGAGCGTGCGCGATGCGGACAATCCGCGACGTTGGACGACCGGCCTCTTCTGGGGTTTGTTCGCGACGAGCTTTCTGGCCGGCGATTTCTTGGGCGATCTCGGGAACGGCGTGCTTGTCCTGACCATGGCGCTGATCGCAGGCTTCGGGGGCCTCGCGACCGGCAAGGTTGCGACCACGACGAGCGAGGAGCGAAAGGCGGGGGCAGCGCTGCGCGGCAACGCGTTATTCGTGCCGGCGCTGATCATTCCGTTGGTGACGGTTGTAGGCACGATCTTGATCAAGGGGATCGAGTTGCCCGGTTTGGCGCTGGGGCCTTGGGCGTTGATCGCGCCTTATTTCGAGACGAAGCAGGCAACATTGATCTCGCTCGCTGCCGGCGCTGTTGCCGCGACCATCGTTGCGGTCGCGATGTTCCGGCAGCCGCTTGCCAGTCCTTTCCAAGAGGGACGGCGGTTGATGGATGTGATCGGTTGGGCCGCGTTGTTGCCGCAGATGTTGGCGTCGCTCGGCGCGGTGTTCGCGGTGGCCGGTGTCGGCAAGGTCGTCGGCGATATCGCGGCGCAAT
>JANNEL010000684.1:0-2455 GCA_031378595.1 Alphaproteobacteria bacterium | reverse complement strand
GGTGCCGCAGCGGGAGCAGCAGGGTGATGAGGATCATCGTGAGGCCGAGATTTCCCAGCAGGGGGTTCCACGTGAAATTGGCGATCAGCGCCAGCCCCAGGAGCATCCAGGGAAAGGTGGTGGCCAGATGGAGGTAGTCTGAGTAGGGCGCGCTGTAAATGATCTGGAAGGGGGCGTGGCCGTATTGCCCGGAGTAAATGCGCCCACTCTGCCGGGTCAGCCGCCCCCCCCTGACGTTCAGGAACAGTGCGCTGTCGGCGACGGAGCGCGACATTGGGCCCACGTGGGCCAAAGTCGTGAACGGGCTCGCGGGCCAAGCGGCAACGCGGCCGAACGTCGGTTTCAGGCCGAACACGCCACAAAAGCTTGCGGGGATGCGGATCGAGCCGCCAGCGTCGGTGCCGATCGCGAGGGGGCAATAGCCAGCTGCCAATGCTGCGCCCGCGCCGCCGCTGGAGCCGCCCGGCGTTTTGCTGAGGTTCCACGGGTTGCGCGTGATGCCGGTCAGCGGATTGTCGTTCGTGCCTTTCCAGCCAAACTCCGGCGTCGTCGTCTTGCCGATGAAGACCGCGCCGTGTTCGCGCAGGCGCGCGACGCTGGGTGCGTCGTGTTCGCAGGGTTGGTTTGGGTCGACGGTCTTCGAGCCGCGCATCGTCGGCCAGCCCTTCGACACGACGAGGTCCTTGATCGCGACCGGCACGCCGTCGAGTAGACCTTGCGGTTCGCCAGCCATCCAGCGTTCTTCGGACGCGCGAGCTTGACCCAGCGTCGTCTCGGCGTCGATTAGCGCCATCGCATTGATGTTCGCGTCGAGTGCTTCGATGCGGCCGAGCAAGTACTCGGCAACATCGACGGGCGATAGGTCCTTGTCGCGATATGCGGCGACGAGTTCGGTTGCCGTCATCCAGTGAATGTCGGTCATCCGGGCTTCCTATCTGACCGCAGAGTCTGCGGTCTCTCCGAGTTCGACGAGGGCGATCGCGCGGCCCTTCGTTTCGAGCACCGTAATCGAGGCGTGTGCAGGTCTGAAGCATACGAAGCGGTCGTCGCCGATCGCCGCACCAAGTGCGACGTTGATGGCGACGAAGTGGGAGAAAATGGCGGTGTCGTCTTGCAGGCTTGCGAGGCAAGCGACGACGCCATCGCGCCAGCCTTGCAGCGACGGATCGGCGGCGCTCCATTCGCCCGTCATCAGTTGGCGCAACCAATCGCCGCGTTGCGCGAATGGGATGTTCGCGGGCGTTGGGATTTCAGCGACGGCTTCGGCGATATGCGGCTCGACCTCCATTGTGCGCGCCAGAGGGATTGCCGTTTCCCGGGCGCGGCGGAGCGGGCTCGATACGATCAGCTTTGGCGGCGTCTTCGCCAGGCGTTCACCCGCGCCTTCGGCTTGCTTGCGGCCGAGGTCGGTCAGGCCCGGATCGGGGTCCGCCGATTGGCCCCAGTTGCCGGATGGTTCGCCGTGGCGGATGAGATAGAGGCGCGGCATCGTTAGTGCGGCACGAAGAGGTTGGTCTTTTCGCCGGACGTTACTGTGCCGCGGCGGCCCAAGGTTTCGCGCTCCATAAGATCGTTCAGGGTTGCGGCGTCGCTCTGCGTTTGGGCAACGAAACGCTTTCCGTTGCCGAGGCGGCCGATGATGATGCCCATCTTCGGTCCCGATCGATCGTGCATGACGGTATAGGTTTCGACCGTCCCCTCCCCGTCCGGTTTCGTTTCGACCTCAGGGCGCGCCATCGCGTCGATGTCGCGTTGATAGGTTTTCGGGTCTTCGCGTTTCCAACCGCCTTTCATTGGCGTCGTCGAATAGATGCCAAGCGAATGTTTCGTGACATACCAGCCGTTCGCGGTGACGAGGCCGAAGCTGCCGGGCTTGCCGCGCACCTTGTCCATCATCGTCACGATCGAGTGCATGACGTAGTTGTTTCCGGCGCCACCAAAATACGGCAGGCCGCCTGTGACGGTCAGACCGCGTTGATCGTCTTCCGCAAAACCCAACTCCGCGCAGCCGATTTCGACCGCCGATGGGAAGCATGAATAGAGGTCTATGAAGTTCATGTCCGCGGCCGTCTTCCCCGCCATCGCGAAAGCCTTCTGGCCCATCGCTCGAATCGCGGGCGAGGAATAGTAGTTCACGCGCTCGCTCACGTGCCAGATGTCGTTCGCATCGGCGCAGCCGTGCAGATAGACCCATTTCGATTCCGGAATGCCCAAGTCGCGCGCGGTCTTGACGTTCGTCATCACGACGGCCGCGGCCATGTCGACTTGAATAATGGCATTCATGTATTTCGTGTAGGGGAAACCGACGTAGCGGTTGTTGTCGGCCGGCGTCGCAATTTCCTCGGGCGTGCGGAAGGTTGGGAACCACGAGAACGGGTTCGCGGCTGCAACTTTTGTGAAAGGCGAAAAGAGGCGACCGATCGCCAATTGATGATCGCGGACGTTGCGGCCTTTG
>JANNEL010000616.1:0-5604 GCA_031378595.1 Alphaproteobacteria bacterium | reverse complement strand
TCTGGACGGCACCGTACGGCGCGCTGGTGCACGCATGCGCGTGCATTCGCAGTTGACGGACGTGACGGGGACGCTGATCTGGTCGGAGAAATACGACGCCGACGTCGCCGATGCGTTCACCGTGCAAGACAACATTGCCGGACAAGTCGCGACCGCCCTGCAGCAGGCTCTGCCGCGCCACAAACGTGCCCCGCCGAGGGTCGATCATGTCGCCTACGATCTTTATCTGCGCGCACGGCCGCTGGTGAAAGACCTGGCTGAGGACGACGCGCGTCTGGCCGAGCCTCTGTTGCAGCAGGTAATCGCCCGCGCGCCGGATTTTGCGCAGGCGTGGGCGGCGCTCGCCATGGCGCGCTCGATCGTTTTGCCCCCGCACGCGGATAGCCAAGGCGACCCTGCGCACGAAGCGGCACTTGCCGCCGCGAACCGGGCGCTGGCGCTCGACCCGGACTGTGCGGATGCGCTGATCGCGCTTGCCGTGCTCAAGCCCGCCTTTACTAGCCATGGTGAAAAGCTGGAACTTTGCGAGCGGGCGGTGGCGCTGGCGCCGAACGATCCGTTGATTGCGGCGGCGTGCGACGGCGCGCTGATTTCCGTGGGCCGCGTTCGTGACGCGATGCGGCATCTCGAGGCAGCGGCAACGCTCGATCCGCTGTCGCCGCTGTTCGTGAGTTCGTATGCATTTCACTTGCGTTCCCTCGGACGCGCGGACGAAGCGCTGTCCCGGATCGACGATGCGGTGCGGCGCTTCCCCGATGCGCCATGGGTTTGGATTCGGCGCTGGACGCTGTTGTTCCTGAGCGACCGGCGCGACGAGGCGGCCGCCATGTGCGCGGAAGGCGCGCCGCTGCCGCCAGGCGTGACGGCAAAGGACACGACGACGTTGCGCTTCGCGCATATGGTTTTTGCGATGCCGATGGCGCAGCGCGAACAGGCGCTACGCATGTTGCTCGACCCCGCGCGCGAACCGGTGCTGCTGTTGCAGTACTGCGCGTTCGCGGCCGAAGCGGGCTGTGCCGATGTCGCCTACGAGTTCGTGTTCCGGGCGCTCGACACGGGCCGGCCGATCAGCGGCCAAAATTACGGCGGACGCGCGATGAGCCGCGCGTTTCGCCTGTCGACGCTTTTCAGTTTTGTCGCCGCAGCGCTCCGCCGCGATCCGCGTTTTGCCGTGTTCTGCGCGCGCGTCGGCCTTGCCGACTATTGGTGCGCGTCACAAAACTGGCCCGACTGCGCGGACGAGGTGAAGGACCTCTATGACTTCCGCGCGGCTTGCGAAAACGCATCGGCTGCGCGTTAGGTCTTTGCGTTCATCTCTTTCGCGTAGGCGTTGCCCGCGAGGACGAAGTGCACTGCCGCCCAGACGTTCACGAGCGACGTGAGCATTAGGGCGTAGCGGAGCGAGTCCTTGTGGTAGGCGGGCGCCAGGGCGTCACTGAGTGCGCCGACGGCTAATGGCCCAAGGCCGAGAGCGACCAGGTTCAACATGAAGAGCATGATCGCCGACAACGTCGAGCGCATCGCGACCGGCGCTGTGCTTTGTACGATCGCAAAGCTTGGGCCGAGGTAGAAGGCGCCGAGCACGGTTGCCGGCAGGTAGAAGATCAGCGCGGTGTTGAAGTCGTCGGTGAGGTAGAAGGCAAGGCCGAGCGGGGCGGCGAGCAGCTTTCCGACGGCGATGATCCAGGCGCTCCAGCGTTTGTCTCTGCGGCCCAAGCGATCGGCAAGGTAACCGCCGAGTAGCGCGCCTGACGCGCCCAGAATGCCTACGATTGGGCCAAGGATGAGGCCGATTTCGGCGCCCGAGATGTTGTGCGTTCGCTTCAGGAACGGGGCTGCCCACATCACGCCGCCGTAGCCTACGAACGAGGTCAAGGTCAGACCGATGACGATGTGGCGGCAGGCTTTCGACTTCCAGATGAACGCAAAGCCGGCGCCTAAGGCCTGCACCACCTCGTCGAATGTCTGCGGCTTGCGCTCGGCGGCGGCAAAGCCGTCGGCGAGGCCGCGGACAGGCTCGGACACGGTGAAGTAAATCAGGGCCGCGATCAGGAGGCCGGGCAAGCCCACCAAGAAGAACACGGGACGCCAACCCCAAACCTCTGCCAGCGGTGCGCCGATCATGAAGCCCATCATGCCGCCGATATAGACACCGAGCGCGTAGACGGCGAGCGCGCGCGAGCGCTCGTGCTGCGCGTACATGTCGGCGATCATCGAATGCGATTGCGGCGAGGAGCCGGCTTCGCCGATGCCGACACCGATGCGGGCGATGAGGAGCTGCGTGTAATTCTGCGCCAGTCCGCAGACGGCGGTCATGACGCTCCAGACCGTCACGGCGCCCGCCACGATGTTGCGGCGGTTCGTGCGGTCGGAGAGGACTGCGAGCGGTATGCCGAGCGTTGCGTAGAATAGGGCAAAGGCAAAGCCCGTGAGCAGACCCAACGCCGTGTCGGAGATGTTCAGGTCCGTCTTAATGTGCTCGGCGACCGCGCCCATGATCGTGCGGTCGAGGTAGCTCGACGTGTAAGCCAGCGTGAGGATGAAGAGCGCGTAGGTGCGGTGACGCTTGACGTGTTCAGGTATCTGCACGGCGCCCGTGGGCGCCGCCGCTACGGCCTCGGCCATTCGTCCTCCCGCCGGGTCGTCTGGATGCGCCCTGTGCTTGAGGGCTAACGTAGCGTGCAAACGCTCTTGCGCGCAACGTGGTGGTCGTTGTTAGAGTGCCGCGCAAGGAGACATTCAATGAAAGAGTTTGCAGGCAAGATTGCTGTCATCACGGGTGGCGGCACGGGTATGGGGCGCGAGCTTGCCAAGCAGCTTGTCGCGGAGGGTTGCACGGTCGCGATGTGCGACGTGTCGGCGGAAAACATGGCGGAGACGAAGCGGCTTTGTCAGGCACAGGCACCGCAGGGCACGCGCGTCATGACGTTCGTGGCCGACGTGTCGAACGAGGAGCAGATTTTGCGCTTCCGCGATGCGGTGGCGCGGGAGCTCGACACCGATCATATCCACTTGCTGTTCAACAATGCCGGTATCGGCGGCGGCCCCAGCTTCGTGAATAGCCCGCGCGAGGAGTGGGAGCGGACGTTCAACGTCTGCTGGTACGGCGTGTACTATTCCTGCCGTGCGTTCTTGGCCATGATCTTGAAGGCGCGCGAGGCGCATATCGTGAACACGTCGAGCGTGAACGGGTTTTGGGCGTCGCTTGGGCCGACGCGCGCACACACGGCCTATCCGGCCGCGAAGTTCGCGGTGAAGGGGTTCACGGAGGGGTTGATCAACGACTTCCGTCTGAACGCGCCGCATGTGAAGTGTTCGGTCGTGATGCCGGGGCATATCGGCACGTCGATTATCGAGAACTCGCGCAGGGTTTTGACCGGGCACGGCATCGGCGAGATGACGGCTCGGGAACTTGCCGACGCGCGCCGTTCGATCAAAGGCATGGGCTTCCCGGCCGACGCAATGACGGACGAACAGATACAGCAGATGATGCAGGAGATGGCGCGGCAGTTCGAGACGAACGCGCCGACGACGGCGGCGGAGGCTGCGACCGCGATTCTAAACGGTGTGCGCGAAGAGCGTTGGCGCATTTTGATCGGCAAGGATGCGGAGACGATGGACAGTCTCGTGCGCGAGGCGCCGGAACAAGCCTATGAGCAGGTGTTCTTGGACAAGCTTCGGGCCGCGGGGCATTGGCGGGCGTTTTAGGTTCGGTGCGCGGGTGCGACGAGTTGACGGCGGCAATCTGCTACTTGATTTTACATACGTTTTGCTTATAGTGCAAGTTTGTGCGAGATTGCAGCTCAGTGGATGGATTTTGACTGTTGGTCACCGAAGGCGCTACGCCCGGCACGCTTACCCCGTTACAAGTAACGCCCTGTAGCACAGCTTGTAACGCCACTTTTGGCTGAACTCAGCCGATGTAACGCCGTAGCGGCCGGATTCGCATCGTATTTTGTCGAAATCGCGCTAACGCTTTGAATGCAAACGGACATTGCCCACTCATGTGAAGTAACGAAGGTCACTTGGCGGATGACGGAAACCTATGGTCGTTTGAACGCATGAAACCTATTTCGCGTCGCACTCTTCTCACAACGTCCGTTGTGCTTGCCGCCGCTCCCGCCGCGGGGCGCGCCATGATCGATTTGAACAAGCGCGCGCTTGCAGCGCTTGAGCAGAAATCGGGCGGCCGGCTTGGCGTGTGTGCGATCGATACGGCTTCCGGGCGCAAGCTGACGCACCGCGCGGACGAGCGGTTTGCGATGTGTTCGACGTTCAAGCTGCCGCTAGCTGCTGCGATCTTGCAGCGCGCGGATCAGGGCAAGCTGAAGCTCGACACGTTCGTGCCCTACGGCAAGGACGACATGGTGTTCTACGCGCCAGTGACGGAGAAGAACCTCGCGAACGGCGGCATGACGATCCGCGATCTCGTGGAGGCTGCACAGAAGACGAGCGACAATGTCGCGGCCAATCTGCTGTTGAAGCAGATCGGCGGACCGCAGGGCTTCACGCAGTTTTTCCGCGACATCGGTGATCAGTTTTCGCGGCTGGACCGATTCGAACCCGTTATGAACGGTGGTGGCGTCGGGGGCGACGAACGCGATACGACGACACCTGCTGCGATGGCAGCGACCGTCACTAGGCTTTTCGCGAACGGTCTTCTAGCGGATGGCTCCCGCGCACAGCTGACGCAATGGATGGTCGACACGAAGACCGGTCTGAAGCGGCTGCGCGCCGGCCTGCCCCAAGACTGGAAGACGGGCGACAAGACCGGCACTGCAATGGACGGCAAGCTCGGCAAATACAACGACGTCGCCGTGGCGTGGCCAAAGGATCGTGCGCCGATCATCGTCGCCGCGTACTTCAACGTACCGCAAACAAGCGACGCGATTGAGGATCAGTATCAAGCGGTACTTGCCGAGGTGGGGCGGATCGCGGCCACTGGGGCGGGCTAGACGCGAGGCCCCCCTCCACCTAACCTCCCGCAAAACACAACATAGCCGGAGGAAGCATTCATGTCGGCTGCCTTTCAGACGACCAGCAGCAAAGCGTGGTCGATGCCGCTCTCGCAGATCGACGTCAGCAAGGCGGAATTGTTCGAGCGCGGCGAGCACTGGGATTACTTCTCGCGGCTTCGTAAGGAAGATCCGATTCACTTCTGTCCTGAGAGCGAGTTCGGCCCCTACTGGTCCATCACGAAGTTCAAGGACATCGTGCAGGTGGAGACCAGCACCAACATCTTCTCCTCCTACCCCGACATCGTGATCGGCGACGCACCGCCTGAATTCAGGCCGCCCATGTTCATCGCGATGGATCCGCCGATTCACGACGAGCACCGCAAGGCCGTCACGCCCGCGGTCAACCCGCAACGGCTTTCCGAGCTGGAGCCCATCATCCGCGAACGCGCCGGGAAAATTCTCGATGCGCTGCCGTTGAACGAGACGTTCAATTGGGTGGACAAAGTGTCGATTGAACTGACGACGCAGATGCTGGCCACGCTTTTCGATTTCCCATGGGAGGACCGGCACCTCCTGCCCTATTGGTCGGACGTGACGACGGCATCGGAGACCGTGGGCGTCAACACGCTGCCGGCCGAGAAGCGGC